>JADFLN010000116.1 GCA_022564385.1 Nitrososphaerota archaeon
ATCTCCTTCAATTCCGTGCAACTGTGAGTGGCAAACTCCACATGCCTCAATTTTTAGTAAAATCTCCTCTGGCCTTTGAATTTCATGCTTATCAATCTCTGTTAGTTTCAATGGGTTTGTCTCAATCGCAGCACATTCAGAAAGTACCATTGCACGCATTTTTTCCATAATTTTTATAATCAAACATGAAATTTTAAGATTCACACACTCAAAGTTATCAAAATAGGCATAAAATCACTGCTTTTCACATCACTTATTTTTACCCTATCCTCGTGTCATATCTTTCCCATTTTTGCTTAATTTTTTTGAAAATTGTTTTACAGAATTTGAATTTTTGCACCAAGATTATTCATCTCTTCTACAAAATTTGGATATGAAATTCTGACTGATTCTGGATCTGAAATAATGCAATCTCCTATGTACATTCCAGCAATACAAAATGCCATAAATAATCTATGATCATTTTCAGAATTTAATTCTGCTCCTATTAGATTTTCTGATGATTGTAGAATCAACCCATCTTCTTTTTCTTGAACTTTGATTCCAAGTTTTACAAGTTCTCTTGATATAATTGCAATTCTATCAGTTTCTTTAAATCTTGCATGTTTCACATTAACTATCTCGATTGGGCTTGATGTTTTTAATGCTAAAATTGCAAGAGGTGGAAGAAGATCTGGCGAATTACTTAAATCAAATTTTCCTCCCTTTAATTTTTCAGGTGATTTAATTTGAATTTCTTTATCATTGATTATAATATTTACTCCAAGATGTTCTAAAATATCAATGAAAACTTCATCACCTTGTGGTAAGTTTCCAATACTACTTTTGACTGTAATCTCTCCTCCATTAAGTACTGCAGCAGAAAGAATTAGCGCAAGGCTTGAAAAATCAATTGGAACTGTAAATGTAGTACTTTTGTAGATTTGTGGTATTATGTTGTATCTTTTATATGGAATTAATGTTTGAACTGAAACTCCAAATTCTTTCATTGTTGCAATTGTTGCATCAATATATGGTTTTGAAACTAAATTTCCTTTTATGGTTAAGTTAATTCCCTTTTCTGTTAGTGGTGCACTAATTAATAATGCAGAGATAAATTGACTTGAAAAATTTCCTGGAATTGTTACATTTCCTCCTGAAATTTTTCCTTTAATTTTGATGGGTGGTTTTCCATCTGTTGAACTACATTGTGCTCCTATACTTGATAGTGCATCTAGAAGAGGCTGCATAGGTCTTTTTTGCAGACTAGAATCTCCTGTTAATGTGATCTCTTCAGAAAATAGGCTAGCGATACCTGATGCAATTCTGATTGTAGTTCCAGAGTTTTCTGAATTGATTTCAGATACAACTGAGCCTAATTTTATCGGATTTTTAACAATAATTGACAAATTTTTGATTTCTATCTCTGCTCCAAATTTTTTACAAGCTTCAATTGTTGCAATAGTATCTGCTGAAAGTAATGCATTGTCTACCCTGCTGTTATTTCCAGCAAGTGATGCGAGAAAAATTGCTCTATGTGTGTAACTTTTATTTGGAGGACAAACTATTTGTCCTGAAATCTTTGATTTTTCAACTTTACAACTCATAAACATCAGCCTTTTTGTTGTTAACTTTTGAAACAATCACATTTCCTTCTAATGTTGAAAATACTTTTTTTATGTTTACTTCATTTTCTTTTTTTGTTATTGCTACAACCGCAGGCCCATTTCCAGAAACTGATGCTCCAAGTGCACCTTTTTCAATTAACTCTGTAATGACTTTAGGATTTGACTTTAAAATTGTTGCAGTTGCCAATCCATTAATGATCATTGCTTCCCAATAGTTTGCTTTTCTTGCTAATTCCCATGCCTTTTCAAATACCAACGAAAGAGATTTGAGATCTTTTAAATTTCCTCTTTTTCTATTTTTTGGAATAAAAATAACTGCCATTAAATTAGTCTGACCTTTTTCAAAATGAATTCGTTTTTTCTTTGCATTATCTGTAACATTGAACCCCCCATAGTAACATGAACATACATCATCAAAAGCTCCTGTTATACTGACTTTGGATTCAATTGATGCATCAACTCCTGCAAGCAAAATTTGCTGCTCAGAAAATTTTGATTTAAATATCTTGGCACATGCTAATGCTACTGCAGTTGAAATTGCACTTGAACTTTTGAGTCCGTATCCCGTTGGAATTTCTGAATCAAGTGTAATTGTAATTTTATTTTGTTCCAAATCTTTTTTTGAAACAATTTTTTCAACAGTTTTATTGATTAAGCGAGTACTGAAACTTTTATTTTTAGATTGTAGTAAAATTCCCTTCCCCGAACTAGTCTCAACTATCACTTCTACTTTTAATGCAATTCCTAAAGTTGCTCCTTTTTGGTTTGCAATCGCATTTACGAGGGAAATTGCACCATGAACTGTAGCTTTTGCTTTTGCCATCAAAATCCCCCAAACAATGCTTTTTTCATTGCACTATAAGGTGCTTCCATATCATGCCAAATCTTAAAGGATCTTGCTGCTTGACCTAGAAGCATCTCATACCCAAAAATAATAATTGCTTTCTTCTCTTTTGCTTTTTTGATAAAATCAGTATTCATTGGTATGTATATGATGTCGTAAACAATTGTTTTCTCATTGATACCTTCTAAGGAAATTAGGCTTGGTTCATTCTTTAGACCAATTGATGTGGCATTAACAATAATATCATAATCTTTTACTGAGCCATTCACATCTTCAATTTTAATTGCATTGGCATTCAATCCTATTTTTTTTGCAAACTCTGAAAGATTAGTGGCATTTTCTAGCGTTCTGTTTGCAATGGTTATGCTATTTGCTTTCTCTTTTGCAAATCCCGCAACTATTGCTCTTGCACTCCCTCCTGCTCCAAGAAGAAGTACTTTGGTATTTGTAATATTTAATTTCTTTTTTTTAAATGGTTCTAGGAAACCATCCATATCTGTATTGTATCCCTTAAGGATACCGTCTTTGTATGTTACAGTGTTAACTGCACCAATTAAACTACATGATTCATCAATTTTATCGAGATATTTCATCATCTCAACTTTGTGAGGAATAGTAACATTAAATCCATCAACCATAATTTTTTTTAATGCTCCAATTCCATCTTCTAATTCCCCTTTAGGAATTCTATATGCTATGTATGAACAATCTAAATTCAATTCTTTAAATATTGCACTATGAATATTTGGAGACAGTGAATGATTAATTGGATCTCCAATAACTACAAATGTTTTTACCATCTTGTTTTTTCTGAGTAAATGATTGATTTAAACTCTCAATTGCTAATTTGTTTATTTTTTCAGATTTGTAATTTTCTTTACTTCATCAACACTGAATTGGCCTGGTGCAATTGCCTTTCCTAATGAGACATATGTGTACGGACTACCCAAATACAGGCATAAAATTCTTGATATTCTACCCAAATCTCCCATTGCAAATGATATCAGATTATTCCTTCCTTTTTTACTGTATAACTCAAGCATTCTATTAGAATCATTAGTTGATTTTGCAGTACTTACAATTTTTATGTTGAATGAGAATTTACTCATTTGATTCATTTTCTTTTTTAATTCTGCTGTGCTTGGTGTTTTCTTAAAGTCATGCCATGAAACAAGTAATTTTGTCTTTGTTGATTTTAGATATTTTACTAACGATGAATTTTTTTTTAACGTATTAAATTCTACATCTAATAAAAATGGATTGTATTCTGCAATCAATTTTAGAATAGCAATTCGTTCTTTTTCACTTCCTGAAAATTTTCCACCTTCTACTTTTGGTCTTAGTGTGCACACAATCTTGTTTAGATCTTTTTTGATTGTCTCTAATGTCTCTGGTATTTGGTTAATCTTTAAAAAATCAAATCTAACTTCAGCATAATCTGATTTCTTTAGAGCAATTTTTAATGTCTGTTTGATTTTATATGGCGTTTTTTCTGCTATAGATAC
>JADFLN010000030.1 GCA_022564385.1 Nitrososphaerota archaeon
TGCCGGGGTCGCCTAGCCTGGTAGGGCGCGCGCCTGGAAATAATTTACCATAAAGCGCGTTCTCGCAAGGGAACGGGAGTTCGAATCTCCCTCCCGGCGTTATTCAATTAGTATAAATCTCCGCCACCCATACTGTCATTGACTACACAACAAACAGGAGTTAATGTCATATAATCATAAAGAATTAGTACTAAATTAATTTTACAAAAATAATCTTCGTAATCTTGTATAGGATTACGAAATTATAGAATCTAACAAGGGTATTCGGAAATGTCAACTGATATTTCAGATTCTTCATCTAAAATACCTAGATGATACAATATAGATTTTCTATTTGAGTGAATCATGATTCTATTTTCTTCTTATCCAATTCCATTCAGGACGTTCATTTTGTTCAGGTTCTATTTCAAGAACTTTTTCATGGAATTCATAGATAAATTCGTCTATCTCTTCTTCATCCATATGATTTTCATAATAATTTTAGTATATAGCAAGTATTATGTTCAAACATGACACACACTATTAGCTATTTTCACCATTTTGAAATTTGAAAATGTTGCAAATTTTGACAATGCAAATCCCAATGATTCAATGAATGATCCAGTATAGATTACAATACGTAATCCATAGTAAGATTACGAAATAGATTAAACTCCGCAGATTCTAATTATTTTTTGGGCAGTCTTTTCAATATCAACATTTGATTCTGTTGATACAAACAATATTCGATCATCAAGATCAAAAGTAAATGTTATGACCTTCTTTCGTCTAGTTGCAATATAATCAACTGAACCCAAATCATAATCAAATTCTTGTGTTGTCTTAATTACAAGAACTGTCTCAATGTGCAGTTTGCGTCTTTCTGATTCATCATGAAATGGCGTAACGCCATCTTTGAATCCACCAGCAATGAGGCTTCCCATGGAATCTAAAAATCCGGCAAAACGAATTTCAGACTCTTGTAAAAGTAGATTGCATTTTTGATGGTATAACTGATATTCTTTGAGATTGACTGATTGAAACATTGTTTATTCATTTACGTCTATTATCAATAAAAACCGGATCATAATTTTACATGATAAGAATTGATCTTTCATTTGCAATGCAAGCATTTAGATCTTGAGAATATTTCTTCGTAATCTACCTAAGGATTACGTAATTCAAATCTGTTGAGATTTGGTAATTAATGCTCTCATAGGGATTTTACCAAGTGGTTCAATACTCTGACTTGCAAATATTTTATTAAAAATAATGGCAGAGTACTAAACTACTATTGTAAATCTCGCTCACGGATTAAATTTTCAAATGCCAGCGGTCATTCATTGCATTCAATCCGACGTTATTACAGTAGTTTATAGAACAAAGGGATCTAATGAAATTAGAATATTCTTTTGGAAATTAGCAAGTTATGATTAGAGAAAAATGCGACAGGTGTGGTTCACATTTAGGTACTGAAAGTAAAAAAACTAAGCAAAGATTTTGTGGTAATTGTAAAAAGAAATTTCAATTACAAGGAAATTAGAGATTTTTGCATCTCTTTAACATCATCCTAACAACATTCAGTCATAAAATACGTTCCTTCTTATAGGAAACAAACTAAACTGCAACGGTCTTATTTTTTGGTTTTAGAAATTATCCATACAGATAGCATCTGCAAACGCTGTGGAAAAAATACCATGTTGACAGATGATGTAACA
Organism: Nitrososphaerota archaeon; assembly: GCA_022564385.1. GTDB lineage: Archaea > Thermoproteota > Nitrososphaeria > Nitrososphaerales > Nitrosopumilaceae > Nitrosopumilus. The sequence continues at coordinate 1,698 of JADFLN010000030.1, forward strand.
GGGGAAAGATTTTGTGGGAAATGTGGTTATGTGGTTTCTGAGGAATTGCAAGATTCTGGACCAGAATGGAGATCATTTTCAAAAGAAGGTGGTGTAGACCCTACTAGAACTGGTGCTCCTACAACACTTACAATGCATGATAGGGGACTTGCCACCATCATCAATCCAGTAAACAAAGACTCATCTGGAAAACCACTTACATCGGCTATGAAAAGTACCATTGAGAGACTAAGAACTTGGGATAGTAGAAGTAAAACACATGAATCTTCGGATAGAAATCTTAGACAAGCATTGAGTCAATTATCAACACTAAAAGACAAACTTTCACTTTCTGATAATGTAGTTGAAAAAGCAGCATACATTTACAGAAAAGCATTAGCGAAAAGTCTCGTTAGAGGTCGCTCCATTTCTGCAATGATAGCAGCAGCTCTTTATGCTGCATGCAGAGATGCAGAAACTCCTAGAACACTAAAAGATGTTGCTGATGCAGGTAACATTAAGAAAAAAGATATTTCAAGATGTTACCGAATATTGCATCAAGAATTAGAACTAAAAGTACCTATTGTTGATCCAATTCAATGTGTTGCAAGAATTGCAAGTAAGCTTGGAATTACAGAAAAGACCAAACGAGATGCAGCTAAGGTACTCAAAGTTGCCCAAGAACATAAAGAATCAGCTGGCAAGGAACCAATGGGGCTAGCAGCTGCGGCATTATACCTATCTTGTGTCAAAAATGGTGAAAATATGACTCAACGTAATATTGCTGAAGCATCAAATGTAACTGAGGTAACCATCAGAAATAGATACAAGGGTCTGATATTATCTCAGGATATGGATTTGTAGAATGTTATGTATTAGATTTTGCCTAGTATGTAAGTCCACTTAAAAATAAAAGAGAATTTTGCAGTATTGAATGTTCAAGAAAATATCTACTTTTTGAAACAGACTAAATCATTTTTTTAAACAATCACAACCACAAAAAACATTTGTTGTATTTTATCTCTCAGGTCTTGAAAGGGTCTTGGTGTTTTGGTTCAGGACTAAACCCAATTGCGGTGTTGAAGTTTTAGTTCAACACTCTCAATTTCTAAGTGCTGTTGGTGGGTTTTATGAAATTAGTTTGATGCCCTCATTTTGTCGTTTGTTGTGCCTAACTCTAGTTGGAGTGTCAATATGATCTGACAAATCGCCCTCCCGGCACCATTTCAGAATCAATTAATGACAAGAAACCTCTTCATTAATCATTGAAAAAATATGATATTGCAATTATTGGTGCAGGAATTTTAGGTACAACAATTTCATATTGGTTATCTACACTTTATGATCTAAATGTATGTGTAATTGAAAAAGAAAATGATGTCGCAAAGCATACCAGTAGTAGAAATACAGGTGTAGTCCATTCACCTTTTTACCTAGATCCTAAAAAAAGAAGAATATCTGCAGTTTCATCTTTAGTTTCTCATGATTTGTGGGAGATCTTTGCAAAGAAAAAATCTCTACCCTGGTTTGAAGTTGGAACAATTGAAGTAGCATCTGATGAAAAACAGCATAAAACTTTGGAGAAATATATCAAGTGGTCTGCAAAAAATGGAATTCCTGAGGATCAAGTTGAATTACTTGATTCAAAAGATCTTTTAAAAAAAGAATCAAATTTACATGCATATTCTGGTCTTTACTGCTCAAGAGATGTTTCCACAGATTTTGGAATTTTTACCAAAAAATTACAAAAAGAATCTGAAAAAAATGGAACAAAATTTTTGTTTAACAAACAAGTGATGGACATTAATGACTCTTCAGAGGCACAAATTACTTTTTCAGATAATTCTAAATTAACTGCAAAATTTATGATAAATTGCTCTGGTGGCAACTCGCTAGATATTGCTAAAAAATGCAATCTTGCAAAAGATTATGATGATCTTCATTTTAGAGGAGAATATTGGATATGTGATAAATCACATACAGATTTAGTTAAAACAAATATTTACACTGTAGCAAGATTTTCTGAATTTCCATTTTTAGATCCTCATTGGATTAAAAGATCTAATGGAACAACTGAGATTGGTCCAAATGCAGTACCTGTACTAACTCCTGAAACCTATGAAGGATATACTGGTGAATTAAATGCTGCAGTCTCTAAAATTCGTGAAATATTTGGAGGAAATGTTAAACGTCTTCTTACAAACCGCAATTTTCTATCAATGCTTTCTAAAGAATTTCTTAGTTCTGTTTCGAAAACTGTGATGGTCCACCGTGTCCAACAATTTATTCCAAAAGTTCAACCTGAATATTTCACCAAGCATGGCACAGCAGGAATACGAACACCTGTTATTTCCACCAAAGGTGAATTTGTTAAAGATACTTTGGAACTTGTAGGCAAAAACTCGTTTCATATTGTTAATTATAATTCTCCTGGGGCTACTGGTGCTCCAGCATACTCTGCATTTATAATAAAAAAATTACAAGACAAAGGACTCTTAGATTATTCTCAAAAACAAAAAGATTCTTTTTGGAATTTTGAAGAAACTATCAGTCTTTTCTAATTTTCAAATCTAAATATTTTCTAATCAAGATTAATATCATACAACAATTGAAATTCGATTAATGCTTCCTGATAGATGTTCAGTATTGGAAAAGGGAAAACAATGTGTAAATCCACCAGAATTTATTGCATCAATTATTGATGATAAAGACGAATACATGATCGGAGTGACTTGTGAAAAACATAAACAAATTGTTTCTGGCAAAATTGAAATTCTTCAAAATGAGGGAAAAGCACATGATGGGAAAATTAGCTTTGCGCCTATCAAAATAGTGGGAACTGACTGCGTTCATGCAGATATGGATGATTTTATCCAAATTGATATAAAATAATCCATAAAACTGAAATAATTTTAATTTTAAGAATACTTGTGCTTTTAGAGTTGTTATCTGATATAGTCAAAATTGATGATATTCTACTTATTATCAGAAATGATGGTGCTATTTGCGAGGTTAGAAGCAACTCTCTTAGTATTAGACAAAAAGAAAAGTGGATTACTATTGGTGATAATGATGGTCCCGCACACATGCATATTGATTCAGAATTGATAAAATCCGCAGAGTTTGTACAGGAAATAAAGCCTGAACGTACGAGTTTTAGTGTAAAATTTTTTGATAAAAATGGAGAGCGTATTTTAGCAGCATTTTTACAAAAATGTATGACGAGTATAAAACACTGATTTCTGAAAGAAAAAAAATCTATGATGATCTAAACCAAAAATATTCTTCTAAAATTAATTTTTAAAAAAAATCTTGTCTGAAAAAGACAAGGAGAAAAAAATATTATTGTTCAGACTCTCTTTCCTTCTTCTCTTTTTCAGTTTGTAGTTTAGCTAATTCTAATTCTTCGTTTGTATGTTTGAATTTTTTCAATCTGATTCCTGCTTGTTTTTTTGGTATAAAAACTGCAGTTTTTTCATCAAGAGATTCTCTATTATTTCATCAAAAATTACGCGTAACCACAAAAAATTTCACTGATAACCTACTGAATAGATCGGTTTCTTTCCATTCATTCCAAGATTAAGATTTTTTACAGTAATTTCTGCCATTTTAGCTCTAGTCTCTGCTGATGAACTTCCTATGTGTGGTACTAAAACAACATTTTGTAATTTTACTAATGGATGTTTTTTACTAATTGGCTCTGTTTCAAAGACATCTAATCCTGCCCCTGCAATAATTTTTTTCTTTAATGCCATTACCAAATCTTTTTCATTAACTATCTTTCCTCTTGATGTATTAATCAAAAATGCTGATTTTTTCATTTTTCTAAAAATTTTCATATCAAACATATGTTCTGTTTCTTTTGTGTATGGCACATGAATTGAGATTACATCGCTTTGAGTGATTAGTTTTTCAAATGAGACATATTTTACTTTGAATATCCTTTCTCTGGTCTTAGAGACACGTTTCCTGTTGTGATATACTAATTTCATATCAAACGCCTTTGCTCTTTTGGCAAGAGTTCTCCCAATTCTGCCTAGACCTAAAATGCCCAGAGTTTTACCTTGAAGATCTATTCCTACATAATCGTATGCTCCGTAAATCACTTTCCATTTTCCATCTCGAATAGTTCTATCCCCCTCTGAAACTTTTCTTAATATGTCAAGTAATAATGAGAATGCAAGATCAGCAGTTGCGTCTGTTAGTACTTCTGGAGTAAACCCTACGCGAATTTTTCTTTTTTTGGCATATTTAGTATCTATATGATCAAAACCTACACTATAGGTACTAATCACTTTGAGATTTTTAGCCAAGTCTATTACTTCTTTGTTGATTTTGTCATATGGAAAACAGATCAGTCCATCAATCTCTTTTATTTTTGATCGTAGCTTAGTTTGTGGGATGGGAATTTTTCCAGAATGAATTTCTATCTGATATCTTTTTTTTAATTCCTTTAATGCAAAATTATGTAGTGTTCTTGTAAGAAACACTTTTTTTTTCATTAATTCCAGATTTATACCAAACCATTTATACGATTTCCTTGTAATTTCTTTGTGTCTTCTAACATTAATGATGAAGAGGAATTTGCTATTTGTGTAGAATGTGGAAATTCTATTGCAAAATGTGTTTGTGTATGTCCTTATTGTGGAGAACGTGATAAATGTGAATGTGCATTATTTGATGCAGCAACAGGTGGTTGATCAAACTGATAAAACAGATCGTTATTATTCAAAACACAGGTGACATGCTGTGAGTTCAGTTGATTTTACATGGCTAATTGGTGGTCCACAAGGAAGTGGAGTAGAATCAGGAGCCAACATATTTTCTCGTGTATGTGCAGAGATGGGGTATCAGGTCTTTGGAAAAAGAGAATTTTATTCAAATATCAAAGGCGAACATAGTTATTTTACATTAAGAATTTCTGATCAAAAAATTCATTCTAATGTTAATGATGTAAATCTAATGGTATCGTTTGATGCTGAAACAATTTTTCGTCATTTTGATGAAGTGATTTCTGGTGGTGGCATAATTTATGACTCTGATTTGGAGAAAACAAAGACTGATGATGTACATACTCTTGATGATCCATTCAAAGAAAGATTGCACAAAGATTTAGAATCAAAAAATAAACCATTTACAATTACAGGAGTTTTGGAGATTGCAAAAGAGAAAGGAGTGTCACTGTTTCCAGTTTCTTTCAAATCTATTCTTACAAGTCTTGCTGAAGAAACTGATAATCCTCGTCTAAAGGGATTAATTAGAATGTTTAATGTGATTGGTGTATCTTTGTCTTTGGGATTGCTAAAGATGCCACCTGATTCATTACAAAAAACAATAGGAGTAATTTTTTCAAAAAAACCACAAATTGCAGAAATTAATCAACTGGCTGCAAATTATTCATATAATTATGCTACTGTAAAATTTGAAAGTTTTAATCATGTGTTGCCTGGTATAGAAAAAGAACCGGGAACTCTTTTGGTTCAAGGACATCAGGGAACTGCATTAGGTAAGATGGCATGTGGCTGCAGATTTCAACCTTATTACCCAATTACTCCAGCTTCTGATGAATCTGTATATTTAGAATCAAATGAAATCTTAGAAATAATTGATGACAGACTGGGCTCTACTGTTATTATTCAAACTGAAGATGAAATATGTTCAATGGGAATGACTATTGGTGGTGCATTAACTGGAACACGTTCTTCAACATGTACCTCTGGTCCTGGATTTGCATTAATGACTGAAATGCTTGGTTGGGCTGGAATCAATGAAGTACCTATTGTAATAACTAATTATCAAAGAAGTGGGCCATCTACCGGTCTTCCTACAAGACACGGTCAAGATGATTTACTTTTCTCAGTATATGCGGGACATGGAGACTTTCCAAAAATTGTTTATGCATCAGGTGATATTGAGGAGAGTTTCTATGATACTGGTAACTGTTTCAACTATGCAGATACTTTTCAAGTTCCAGTAATTCACATGATGGACAAATTCCTTGCAAGTTCGGTTATTACTTGCAAACGATTTGATACTCAAAAAATCTCCATTGACAGAGGTAAACTCTTGGAGACAGTCAATGATGGCTATAGGAGATTTGAATTTACAGATGATGGAATATCCCCTCGTTCTAGATTAGGAATTGATAATGGAATATTTTGGAATACTGGTGATGAGTCTGATGAAACTGGTCACATATCTGAAGATCCAGTTTTACGTGTAAAGATGATGGACAAGCGAATGTCACGCCTAGACTTGATCCTCAAAAAAATTCCTGATTCAGAACAAGTGGTATCTTTTGGTGTTGAAGAGTATACTATAATCTCATGGGGTTCTGCAAAGGGTCCTATTATTGATGCATTAGAAATGCTAAAAAAAGAAGGAATTTCGATTGGATTTATTCAACTAAAATTATTGCATCCATTTCCAACTGATTATGTAAATTTCTTACTAAAAGACGCCAAGACACTAATTGATATTGAAGCAAATTATTCAGGTCAGCTAGGAAAACTTTTCAAACAAAATATTGGACGTGATATTGATTATTTTATCTTAAAATTTACTGGAAGGGCAATGACTAGTACTGAAATTTATGATTCTCTAAAAAAAATTATTCAAAACAAAGCAAACAAACGGGAGATTTTAATACATGGCGCTTAAACTCGGCGATTACAGAACACAAGTACATAATGATTGGTGTGCTGGTTGTGGTGATTTTGGAATTGTTAATGCTATTCAAATGGCATTAGCTGAGATGGGTGTACAAAGAGATAAGACTGTAATTTTTTCTGGAATTGGTTGTTCTGGTAAGACTTCTCATTTTATCAATACTTATGGTGTTCATACATTACATGGACGAGTTTTAACATTTGCACAAGGTGCCAAGATTGCAAATCCTGAACTGACTGTTATTGCAGCAGGTGGTGACGGTGATGGATTAGGAATTGGCGCTGGTCATTTTGTTGCAGCTGGTAGAAGAAATGTAGACATGACATACATTATTTTTGATAATGGTGTTTATGGTTTAACCAAGGGACAAGCATCTCCTACTCTGAAACTTGGAGAGCAGACAAAATCACTACCATCACCAAACACAAATTATAATGTTAACCCAATTGGATTGGCAGTTGCAAGTGGTTTTACATTTGTTGCACGTGGGTATTCGTATGATGTTAGACATCTCAAAGATTTGATAATTCAGGCAGTTAAACACAAAGGATTATCTTTTTTGGATGTTTTACAACCATGTCCTACTTACAATGATATCAATACTAAGGATTGGTATGCTGGAACTGATCTAGTTGATGAGGCACAAAAAAGACATTCTAGAATCTATAAACTAGACGAAAAAGGATTTGATCCTGTAGTTCATTATGACTCTGAAGCAGAACTAAATGAAAAATTATCTCAATCCCTCATTAAATCACTTGAATGGGGAAATAAAATCCCAATAGGGGTGTTTTACAAAAATGATACTATTTCCCCTTATTCTACAAGATTACAGGATAAAATTCCAAATTATCTTGAAAATCCTCCTGCAAAACAAAACATTTCTAAAAATGGTTATTCAAATACTGATATCTCGAAAATCCTGGATTCTCTGGAAGTATAATTATTTTTTTGAACCTAATAAGTTATAGGCAAGTTTTGTAGAATAATACTTTGCATTTGAATATTAATGAAGCAAATAAAATATTTAGAAGATCAATAATCAAAGGTTTCTTTGAACCACAATTAGTCAATCTAGATTTTAAAAAGTCATCAGTAAAACATCCTTCCATAAATGATGATGGTTTAATGCAGTCTGATCTACTTCATGTATTTTTTGATATAGATACTGGTTCTGATTACCCTGATGGAGATGAGTGGTTTATTGTCGATATGCTATTTCCGTATGATGCAAAACTTCCTGATAATTTGAAAGGGACAGATTATTTTACAACTATCTCAATTGATGAAGGAAAAAAGTATTGGCATCATCGTGAACTCATTCGTTACAAGTATGGAAAATCCAAGAAATTAGATAGTGCTTTGGAATTTATTGAATCAAAATACAAAGAACTCCATAAATTATTAGAACCACTGCAGAAAGATCTTACTTGATCTCTTTCCAAGAATCTGTACTGAAAGTGTATTTCTTATTTTTAGATGATGCTGTGTTAAGACGCCACCTAACTGATTTTGAATCAAATTTGTATACAATTTCTGAAATTTCATCTGGTAGTTTTTTAGGATCTAGATGATATGGCAATAATTCTAAAACAAAATCAATTTTTTCAATAGCATTGTTGAACAACTGTCTATCTGATGCATCAACAATAAAAATAATTTTTGGATTTCCAGAAAAATTGATTTTAATTTTTAAAGCATTTTTACCACCTCTTCTTCTTTTAATCTCCTTGAAAATTGCTTTGACTTTTTCCCAGCGTTTGAACTCAAACCATTGAAAAAAAGCTTCATTAAATGGAAGGGGAATATCCATGTTTAAGAAACTCACAAAATCTTCATCATCTGGTTCAATTTCATCTTGAATGACAGTGAAATGAAAATTTAGAAATTCATATAGAACTTCAATCTCCCATGGCGAAATTCCGTAATACCGTAATGCTGTTTTCAGTTTTTCTGGCAATAATTTAAAATCCTAAAAATTGTAATTAAATCTTCAAATCTACTGATATTGGGTCAAATTCACCTTAAAATTAAAATTATATGGGCTGAATTAGTAATTTCATACATGAAGAAAGAATTTGTAGTGAAAAGTATTGATGCAGCACCTGATGGGGCACCATATGTGGTGATCTCATTATCCTCACTTAAAGAACTTAAAGAAGGAACGCAAAATCCACAATCGACTTTTGGAACCCCAAAGGTCATGGGATTCACAAACATGAATGACATGATGAAGGATCTAAACAAAATGATGTCTGGAATGGGTGGTGGTATGGGGCTGCAAGGAGGTACTACTCAATTGAAACTTGAAATGCATGAATACAAGGACATGGGTCTCTCAGTTGGAGATAAAGTATTTTTGGAATTAACCAAGGCTGAAACTTTGGGAGTTTAAACTATCATATTGTGTTGAGATACTTCCAACCATAAAAAACAACAACTGTTACAATTACAAATACCATTGGCTTCCACGCAAATACTGGAATACTTGGTGATGCAAGTTTAACTTTATAGTTATCTAAAATCACGTGAACATTTTTCTTTATTTTGTTATGCCACATGCTATACTCTACATGATATTTTTTTAGAATCTCTTCTACTTCGTAAACAACTGGGGTTCTCTGAGAAAATAGATGTTGAAGATAGTCTCTAGAGACCTCTACTTCTGCATGAATTCCAATCAATCCTTTTTTGAAATCAACCATTCTAATGTGCATCTCCCATGGTTTTTTTAACTTTAGATTAAGTCCACTTCCAATTTGTTCTGGTTGTTTGTGCTCAAATTTTACTTTGGTGAATCCTTCTTCTGTAAAAATTTTCATCAATTCATCAAAACTCTTCTTTACCACAATGTGAAGTTGTTCAACTCCATCTTTACTATCAACATTAATCTTGTGTTTTATTCCATCAAGAAATGAAATTGTTTTAGGGTATGTAGTAACATATTCCATTATTCAGTTCATCAAAATACCTCTATTTAAAACAGAATAAATTAGAATTCTAGATCTTCACCGGATTTGATAATCCTCTAACGTAAATACATTGATCTGAGGAAATTGCCATCTCTGAATGGTTTATTTTTCTATCCGTAAGTTTTGCACCAGAATTTCTAACTATGGCAAATGGTTTTGACTCTGCACCCTCACCCATCTTGTGATTTGCAATTGTTGCAAGATTATCAACTACTGCCTGAAATGTAACTTTTAATGGATTGCCGTCAAGATCTTTTTTTGATCTCATATCTAAAACTGGTTCAATCCCGGCACATGCAATTGCAACTCCTGATGTTCCAATTCTTCCTGGCATTAGTCTACTATCTACTAGAATTATTCCTACATGAATGAACAATTTCAAGAAAATTTTTCTGTAAATCTGTTCTGCAATAAGAAATGGATTTGTTGGATATAGAATTACGCTTCCTTTTTTTGCATTAGATTTGTCAATCCCAGCATTTGGTGCCATTATGTAATCTGCTGACGTAATTACAAATCCAGCAATACCACCAAAAATTTTATCAGACTCTCTGATAATGATTTCAGCAATTTCAGGTTTTAGTTGAAACTGTTTTGAAATTTCTGAACCTTTATCTGAAATTCTAATTTTTTGTAATTCAATAATTCTTCCCTGAGAATTTGAGATATATTTTGTTGAAATTACTAAAACATCTCCATCTTGTAATTTTGTATTATTTTTTTCTAATGTTTCAAATAAGACCTCAAAAACATCAAATTTTTCTTCCATTCTCTCTGCTAAAAGTGGTAAAACAGTTAGTTGCATAATATTCTAAGCACTCTTTTTCTTTTTTATTGTTCTGAAAAGCTTTTAATCTGTAGAACAAGCTTTTGTGTTTATGAATATTGTTGAGAAGATTCTTGCACGTGCATCTGGAAAACCAAAAGTTTCTCCTGATGATGTTATTTTTGCTAATGTTGATAAAGTAATGATTCATGATGTCTCAGGTCCTGGTGTCATCAAGGTCTTTGAGAGATTACAAAGTCAAGGAATCTCAGTTGATAAATTATGGGATCCTACAAAAGTTTGGGTGGCTGAAGATCACTTTGTTCCTTCTGCAGAAAAAATTTCAGCAGAAAACATTGTAAAATTATCAAACTTTACAAAAAAATATGGAATTGAAAAACATTTCAAATATGGGATGGGACAATATGGAATTTGTCATACATTGTCTCATGAAGAAGCTTTGGTAATGCCAGGTGATGTTTATGTTGGTGGGGATTCTCACACTAACACCACTGGTGCTTTAGGTGCATTTGCTTGTGGATTAGGACATACTGATGTTGCTTATGTTTTATTGAATGGAAAGATTTGGTTTAAGGTTCCAGAAACTTATTACTTTAAGATAAATGGAAAATTACCAGATCACGTAATGGCCAAAGATTTGATTCTAAAAATAATTGGGGATATAGGAACTGATGGCGGTGCATATAGAACCATGCAGTTTGGTGGAAGTGGAGTTGATGAAATGTCTGTACAAAGCAGACTAACATTGTGTAATATGACCACCGAAGCAGGTGCAAAGAATGGAATTGTTGAACCAGATCAAAAAGTGGTTGATTATCTTAGTCGTAGGGGGGCCACAAATGTAAATTTGGTAAAAGGTGATGATGATGCAGAATACGCCAAAGTATTTGAATATGAAATCTCAGAGATGGAACCTATGGTTGCAAAACCATTTTCTCCAGATAATATTTCAGTTGTAAGAGAAGCTCCATCTGTTGAATTGGATAAATCATACATTGGATCTTGTACCGGTGCAAAATACGAGGATTTAGTAGCAGTAGCAAAAATTCTCAAAGGAAGAAAAGTAAAGATTAGAACTGAAATTTTACCTGCAGCAATTTCAATTTATCAGCGTGCAATGGAAAATGGTCTTTTGAAAATTTTCTTGGATGCTGGTGCAACAATTGGACCTCCAACTTGTGGCGCATGTTGTGGTGCACATATGGGTGTCTTAGCAAAAGATGAAATCTGTATCAGTACTACAAATCGAAATTTCCCAGGCAGAATGGGTCATATTGAATCACAAACATATCTTGCATCCCCTCTAGTTGCAGCAGCCTCAGCAGTTACTGGAAAAATTACTGATCCTAGGGATTTGAAATGAAAGGTAATATCATAAAATATGCCCAAGACAATATTGATACTGATGTAATAATTCCTGGTCAATATCTAAAAGTGCATGATTATGCTGAACTTGCAACTCATGCCATGGAGGGATTAGATCCTGATTTTCATTCTAAGGTAAAAGAAGGTGATTTTATTTTGTCTGGCAAAAATTTTGGATGTGGTTCATCTCGTGAACATGCTCCTATTGCTTTGTCCCATTCTGGAATAAAGGCCATACTTGCATTATCTTTTGCAAGGATTTTTTATCGAAATGCAGTTGATGGTGCGTATTTGTTACCAATTGAAATTGATAAAGACGCATATGATGGAATCTCAGAAGGTGATGAAATAGATATTTTACTATCTACCAATGAAATTAAAAATATCACCAAAAATCAGACATACAAAATGAAACCCTTTTCAGAAATTATTGGAAATATAATTGCTGCAGGTGGTCTCTTCAAGTACAAACCAGACCAGGATTAAAATGGGAAAAACTCTTTTTGAAAAAATATGGGAGTCTCATGTTGTTGTTGAAAAACAAAATGGTCCTTCTCTAATCTATGTTGATAGACATCTTGTACATGAAGTAACATCCCCTCAAGCCTTTGATGGATTACGTATGAATAAAAGAAAAGTTCGAAGACCTGATCTAACTATTGCTACAATGGATCATAATGTTCCAACAAATAATAGATCACTTCCTATACTAGATCAAACTTCAGCTGTCCAAATCCAAACTTTGGAAAAAAACTGTAAAGATTTTGGAATTAAACTATTTGATATTAATAGTCCTAATCAAGGAATTGTTCATGTAATTGGCCCTCAATTGGGAATTACACTACCTGGCACTACAATTGTTTGTGGTGACAGTCATACATCAACTCATGGGGCTTTTGGGGCATTAGCTCTTGGAATAGGAACTAGTGAGGTTGAACATGTTTTGACATCCCAAACTTTATGGTTAGAAAAACCAAAATCATTTGAAATTAGAGTAGAAGGGAAAAGAAAGAATCCTCATGCAGTAACTGCCAAGGATATAGTACTTTCAATTATCAAAAATATTGGAACTGGAGGAGCCACTGGTACTATAATTGAATATTGTGGTCAGGGAATCACTGATCTTTCTATGGAGCAAAGAATGACAATTTGTAATATGTCAATTGAAGCTGGAGCACGTGCAGGTTTGATTGAACCTGATGAGAAGGCCTTTGATTATCTTAGAGGTAGACAATACACTCCAAAAAACTATGAATCTCTTGTTGATTACTGGAAAGAACATCTAAAAACAGATAGTAATGCAAAATTTGAAAAACAGTTTACTTTGAATATTGATAATATTGCACCTCAAGTTAGTTGGGGTACAAATCCAGGAATGACTTGCGATGTTACGGAATCAATTCCATCTCCTGATGAATTTTCAAAAGGTGATCCTAATCAAAAGAAAGGTGCTGAGAAAGCTCTTGAGTATATGGATCTTAAACCTGGAACCCCAATCACAGACATCAAAATTGATAGAGTGTTTATCGGGTCATGTACAAATGCAAGATTAGACGATCTCATTGAAGCATCCAAAGTTATCAAAGAACAAAAAATTTCAACAAACGTCAAAGCGATGGTTGTTCCAGGTTCTCAAATGGTAAAAAAACAAGCTGAAGAACTAG
>JADFLN010000117.1 GCA_022564385.1 Nitrososphaerota archaeon
TATTAGATGATGATAACATCAAAAAACTCAGAGCAATTCAAGCCAAAAAAATTAAAGAATCGATCAAATCAGTTAGTTTCTCTAGAGTAATCAATGATGGTTTACGTAAAAAATTAGGAAAGATTCTCTGATTAATCTCTGTAATCTATATTCCACAGTGTTAAACTGATTTTGTAAATCCATCTCAAAGATTAAGATTGGGTCATAATACTTGTTGACTAGTCATAATTGGTCTGTAACTATGTATTGCTCCAAAAAAGGTTCAAGCCTCTTAAGATTTGAATCCGGAGTTTTTTGCAGAGAGATTTGAGTTAAATGATGATTTGTAACATTTCCAAATTTCTAGATGAGCATTTAAAAATTCCTTGGAATACTTATTCTGTTATTTTACAACCAAAACTGAAACTGTTGATTTGTGGACAATTGAATTTGATACACTTCCGAGAACTGCTCCCTTAATGCCACCAAGACCTCTTGAACCGACAATCACAAGGTCAACGTTTTGTTTTTCAGCAAATTCAGCAATTTTAGATGCTGGACTACCATGTAGAACTTCAGATGCAAATTGAATCCCTTGTTTTTCACAGGATTCTTTTGCAGAGTCTAACATTTTTTGTGCTTTTCCTGTTAAATATTTTTGATAATCTATAACTGCTGAAACAAGGGTTGCAGAGACAACTGTGACATTTACACATGTAATTTTTGCACCTAACAGTTTGGCCATGTAAATTGCTTTTTCCAATCCATTTTTTGGTTCTCCAGATTCGTCTAAAGCAACCAGAATATGTTTTATTTCGACACTGCTCATACCATCATAAATCCATTTTGCTGATAATTAAACATTCCAAGTAAAGTACGTTCATTAATTTAAGATTTTCACTATAATATTTAATGTAATTACGAAAAGATGATCTTTTACGTCTCCAACAAAACAACTTTCCATTATGGTGTGGATTAGAGGGATTTTCTAAACTCGGTTGCATTTATCGTGAAGTGTTAAAAGAGAATATAATCTAAAAATTCCTAAAATAATAGCATAGGAAAGAAAACTTGTGAAGCCTGTAGTAATTATTGGAATAATTGTCATAGCTGTTAGTATTGGTTCTCTCTTTTTCTTTGACGAAATAGTTGGTGGTGCTTATAGTCAAGGCTTTTTTGATAATACTTTTGAAAAATATGATTCAGACGATTCTATAATTGATATGTCTGATTCTGAATCCGATGTAATTGTTTCTAAAAATTCTGGTGATAAAACAACTTTGTCATCTGAACTTAATTCCAAATGTGGTGCAGGAACTGTTTTGGATATTGAGACTAACTCATGCATTTTAGATGAATGAAAATTAGATTTTTCAAATGTGAAAAATGTAATATGAAATTTACTGAAGAAATTAGATTAAAACGACATTATACAAAAGCGCATCCTCAAAAAAAAGAACATTACAAACAAAAATGGTATTGGGAGAATTAGAAAATGAAAACTAGACTATTGATAATTATTGGAATAATAATTACCAGCGTAATTGTTGCATTAACTATTGGCACTACAGAATACCAATCTGCGTATAACCAAAACTGTAATTCAGATGGTGGATATGTAGTTGGATTCCTAAAATGCATATACATCAATGAGGATTTTAGTGAATCAGCTAATCAAGATATAATCGATGCAAGAGATGAACTCAAAGAACTATACCAAATTAATCCTTCTTTAGGAACATTTCATTTGAAAGATGCAGTTATTGGTTATGGAATGGGTGATGGATATCTAGTTGTGTATGTTCTTGAAGAATACTTTGTCCATAAGGAAAGCTATGGGTTAATCATAGATACAATAGTTGACATTACTGGCGGGAAAGTAGATATTGAATTTATGTCATCAAGAGCAGGTGAACTAATACCACTTCTGTATGAAAGTGATGTGTGTGACAAACAAATACTTGCACATCTTACCAGATATTCCAATTTATTTGATGAAGAATTTGATGGCAACTATCTAACATACAATCTTGTATTGCCTGACGGAGTAACTCAAGAGAAGTTTGATGAATGTATCGAGTTTATTCTTGAAAAAAAAATCGAGGAGTCAGAAAATGAAAACTAGACTTTTGATTAATATTTAACGTAAAATATTAATGAAAACAAAAAACTCATAGATTTACGACTAGCCAACTTTCACTAAACAATTTTTGGTGTGCAAACCAATTACTGTTAAGTGAATAGTTTCAAGCCCTAAACGTTTGGCTCAGTTAGATTCTTTACCGCAATGAATACACATCTTCATTGAGATAATTTCAAACCATGCATAACTGTGAACATATCCTTCTTTACAACTCATTGAATCCTCTCTGAAAAGTCTCAATACAAAGATTGGAGGTCAAAAACTGTCTCGATCTGAATCTAGTATTTTCAAAGTGTTTTATAATTTGAAACTTTTAGTATATTTGCTAATGATTATACCAAGGTGTTCTCTCTGATTCCTCAAATTGTGATGAGTTTGCCGAATTATGAAGCAAGATTGGCTAAAAATTTTCAAAAAATCTAAAAATGGGGTTAGTGACTGTGTCCACAGCCACAAGAATCCTGTTCTTCGTGTCCTGCTGATTCTTTACCTGCACATCTGGAACATTTGTCTGAACCTGTTGGAGAAAAGAAACTAATTCCACATGACACACATTTTGAATTTGCCATAAAAGAACCAGATTTGTTACTCTATCTGATTCTTTTTCATTATTATTTCTTTTTAGATCTAATTTCAGTTATGTACGAATTTTCAGCCATTAATTGCAAGATATCTTCAAGTGTAAACCCAATATTTGCAGCAGTTTTCTCAATTTGTCCAAGCACATCTTGTGAAATTGTTTTTGTAATGTTGATCATGTTTAACCATTCTTTGTCAGGTATTTTTTCCAACTCTTTGTAGAACTTGTCTTCTCTGTGTATCACATAAGTGTAAACTTCATTTGCAATGGTATAATCTGTAACTTTCATACCACATTTCCTAAATATTTTGATCTCAGTTTTGCAGTTTATCTCAGACCATTGTTTTGTTATTCCATGATCAACAATTATGCGAATCCCTTTTCGTCCATCCAAAAACATTGCTGAATGACTCTCATGCATATATTTTATTTTCAATCTATTCTCTAGTATTTTAAAGTCAATGTCCGAAAAATCTTTTTCAATCACTCTTAGGAAACATTCAGACATCTCGTCTGTTATCTCATTCATTTTCTTAGTAGAACTTTTTGATAATTCTCCCATTTTTTTTCATCAATATTTTTAATTTATGTTCCCTGATATGAAAAATTAAAGATAGGGTTAGTTTTATTTAGATGGATTTGCATTTCCAACTTCACTTGATTCATCATTCTTTTTGAAGACTCTATATTCTCCAATTATTGAACTACATTTTTCACAAGTGTATTGTCCTCTTTCTACTAGTATCAAATTGTTTGCCACTTCTTCATTGGGACTTTCCTCTAATTGAATTTTTGGTGGATTGTTAAATTCAGTTTCACAGTTTTTACAATAGTGTTTGAACATTTTCTCTGTTTCAAGTTTTCCTATTGGGGCCAAAAACAATTTTCCTACTCCTAAATCTGCTTTTTTTGCTTGTTCCTCTGTTAGTTCAGCTATGATATATCCGCCTGAACCTTCAACTTTGAATTCTGCCATTTTACAATAATACTTTGTTGGCATTAAAATACTATTTGCGTCAATTCTTTATTTTCATGCCTCTCTGTTTTCATTCTTTATTTAACAAAGTTATTCTAAAAATTATAAAAAACCAGTAGATTCTTATCTAAAATTTTTAGGGAAAATTCATGGATAAAATTAA
>JADFLN010000118.1 GCA_022564385.1 Nitrososphaerota archaeon
AGGGCAATACTTGTTTTTGCCACTTTAAACAATGGAATATCTGTTGCACTATCTCCAATAGCTATTACATCCTCTCGTAAAATAGAAAATTTCTTCATGATTTTGCTGAATCCCGTACCCTTATCAATTCCAGATGAATTGATATGATAAGCATACTGACTGTCAGATAATTCTACATTAAGATTATTTTCAGAAACAATCTTTCTTGCAAGATCTAGATCAAATGTACGTTCTAAAACAACTTCAGTCATTCGAGGAAAAACAGATTTTTCTTTAACGTTATCAATATTAGTTTTGATAACTTGAAATGCATTTTTGCACTCTTGAATGTTTCCTAACAAAATATGTTCGTTAGTATCAAGCGTAATACAGCCACCATTTTCGCCAACAGTAATTTTTGTAGTTCCGCCAAACACAGATAATAAAAAGCCCTCAACAGAAGAGCGTCCAGTTACAAAGATCACGTTATGGCCCATACTAGTTAGACGCCTCAATGCTTCAAGTGCATCCAAATGTATTCTCCCTCCACCATTTTCAGTTATGGTTCCATCAATATCTACTGCAAATGTTCTCTTTTTCATAGAAAGTGTTTTGCAAACCGAATAATATTTGCTACGTACGACAAGTAATACGGTTTTATTTGAAAGAAATGGTGCAGGAGTTGAATAGTATTGGGAATCCCTGAAAAAACTAAATCCATTCAAGATGAGATGGCAACAACTCAGATTAACCAAGCAACAGAACATCACATAGGTTTACTCAAAGCAAAGATTGCAAAACTGAAAAGAGAGCAAGAAGAGAATATTATTAAAAAATCAGGCATGAAATCTGATGGATTTGATGTTAGAAGAACGGGTGATGCAACGGTTGTGTTTATCGGATTACCAAGTGTTGGAAAATCTACATTATTGAATAAAATGACAAAAGCAAAATCCACAGTAGGTGCTTTTACATTTACAACACTAACAGTGGTTCCAGGTATGATGGAGTATAGAGGTGCAAAAATTCAAGTTTTAGATCTTCCTGGAATAATCAAAGGAGCATCTACAGGTAAAGGATTAGGAAAGAGAATTTTATCAGTTGCAAGAACAGCAGATCTTGTATTACTTATGTTAGATGTATTTCAGCCATATCATGAAGATGTCTTAGTGAATGAATTAGGTAATATTGGAATTAGACTCAATCAATTACCGCCAAACATTACAATTGAGAAAGCATCAATGGGTGGAATTGCAGTTGCACAACAAGTAAAACTCACAAAAATCACAGAGAAGCATCTTAAAGATATATTACATCTTTATGGAATTGTTAGTGCCCGTGTTGTTATTAGAGAAGACGTCACATCAGAACAATTAGCAGATTATATTGCTGGAAATATTAGTTATTCAAAATCAATTACAATTGTAAACAAAGTAGATTTAGTTGACAAAGAATTTCTAAAAGAGTTGAAGAAGAAGATAAAATCAGAAGTAATTGAGGTATCTGCAAATTCAGACATCAACATTGAATTACTAAAAGAGAAAATGTATGAAAAATTAAAATTTATTAGAATTTACATGAGACCCAAAGGAGGAGAAACAGATTTCAAAGAACCGTTAATTGCAAGAGAAGGTGATACAGTTGAAGATATTTGTAACAAACTTCATCGGAGAATGAAGAGGGCTTTTAGATTTGGTTTAGTTTGGGGAAAAAGCGTAAAGTTTGGAGGACAAAGAGTAGGTTTAACTCATGTTTTACTAGATGAAGACGTATTAACAATAATCAAGAAACGTGGAACATAATTCAAAAAATAGAGCATGGAACAAGAAATTGAGCACAGATGGTGCAAATATTGTATGGCAAAAACAAAACAAGAACTAATTTTTCTTCCAAATATGGCCACATACAAACGTAGAAGAAAATACAAATGCACAATTTGTAATAAAACTAGTTGGTTACAAGGTAGAAGGCCATCAGCAGAAAGTGTTTATTAAAAAAATGTAACCAAAAGAAATTTTTTGATTTAAAATGCATTATAAATTATCATCAATTTGTGTAATTTTTTTTAGTTTAACCACTGAAAAACAATGAAAATGTCGATTCCGTAATGGCTACAAAAAGAAAAGCAGCTAAACGTAAAGCAGCTCCAAAAAGAAAAGCAGCTAAACGTAAAAGACGATAATCAGGTCTACAAACTAACAATCGCCATCTAGACGACGAATTGTTTTCTCTTTTTCTGAATTATAAATCAGTGTTAACTAGGTTAACATTTTTGCAGTATTAGTTATGAAAATTATGCGTTACAATATAGCTAAATAGCAGACTTCCGTTAAGTATCATGAAGGTATCATGAAATATGTCATTTCAGTATCAAAAACGTACAAACATCGAGGCAAATACATCAATCACTTAGCTAAAACGAAAAAATATTGGCACATTTACAATTATGAGTTTGATGAAGTAGATGAAGAATTGAAAATGTATTGTGTTCAAGTGAATTGGTTTTCTGCAATGTATTACAAATGCCATAAAGTAAAGAAAATGATATTACATTGTCCTAGTTGCAATAATGACGCCATACATTTTATCAAAAAGCGCACACAAAAAGCAATCCTAAATGAAGAATGTCCCACATGCTTTATGAAATACAAAGATATTCTTGAAGAATTAGAAATTACTGAATAATGCCGATATTAAGAACGAGAATTACAGGAAAATGATGTATTTGGGTTTCCACCTGTTACATGTTTTCCTTTGAGAAGTGAACTAACTCTCGTCAATAACAGTACGGCAAAATAATACTTAACAGAGTAACTTGATTCTCAAAATTGGCATTAAGATTGAACATATTTACCATGCCTACTTGGGGGTCTTACCCCCAAACCCCTGCTTGAAGATAGCGTGAAAAAGAATCAGCAAATGTGAGTTTGTGTGACCGTTTCTGTGTGTGACCGTTTTAGTCGATTATAGGAAAAATTAGTGTAAAAGCGAGATTGGTCTACTGCTTAGGGTAGCCCAACCTCTGACCATTGGATTTGTCATTGCTGACAATTTCAACACCCGTTGGATATTATTCAATTCAATTAAAGCCCATATGAGTTAATGGTCTAACTTTCTTCTTTTTCAAAAAATCCTTTCGATTCAATGTAATCCACTCCAAGTTCATTATAATGATTATTGAGTAATCTTTGATTTTCGAATGTTTTACCACAATGTGTACAAAAATTTTGGGTCATTCTATAATCCTCATCATTGTGATAATTATTACAAGTTTCATTCTAATCGAGTTTAACGCTTAGCACTTTTTTTCAAATTAATACGTCTTCTCGTAATTTTTCTTTTCAAAGGAATAGGTTTTCTCAAAGTGTCATTGAAATTTTTTGGTCCTGTTTGAGACATATCATGTTTAAACCCGTCTGCATCAATTTTATATGGATCTAGTAGAATTTTGATGGTCTGCACTTCTTCTTTTGCATACTCTCCTCCTAATTCAACTACCCAAATATCAACACCAGCTTTCCCTTTTTTTGAAACTGTGAATTGTAACTCTAATTCAATTCCTTGTACCTCAAAACCATATTTCCCTACTTTGCCCTCAGAAGCTTTTTCAATTTCACTAAATTCTTTTTTTAGACTGTCTAAAACTGAAGCAATACCAAGTAACCCCTTAAATTTTTTTCGCCATCTCCAAATGCATACTAACTAAACATTTGTCCAGGTGGATGTGTGTTTGTCCCTTTAATAGATTTTCTTTCTACTGAGAATTTTTTATCAGGAGGTATGATGGATAGTTTGACAGCAGTGCTAATTGCATAATGTGGAGTACCATCA
>JADFLN010000119.1 GCA_022564385.1 Nitrososphaerota archaeon
GGTTGTCAGGGTTTTTTAGCTGATTAGAAGTTGCATTAGTAGGTATTAGAAAATCAAAAGTTATCCAACTTTTCAATGAAAAAAAGAAAGGTTCAAAAGCATTATACAAATTAAAAATGAACCCCAGTTGGATGATGTCAAGTGTAAATCTTGGTAATAATCTTGTAAATGTGGGGGCATCTGCACTTGCAACAAGTTTAGCAATTAGACTATATGGAAATGATGGATTGGGAATAGCTGTAGGAGTGATGACCTTTTTAATTCTAGTTTTTGGTGAGATCACTCCAAAGACATACTGTAATGCAAATTCTACTAAAATTGCACTAAGATATGCACCCGTTTTACTAGCATTTAGTTATGTACTTTATCCAATTGTGAAATTCTTTGAGGTTATTGCAAAAGGAGTTGTGAAATTAACTGGAAGTAGTAATGAACCTCCACCCATTACTGAAGAAGATATCATTGGAGTTATTGATCAAGGATTAGAAGAAAAAGCTATTGAAAAAGATGAGATGAAGTTAGTTCATGGTGCTTTGAAATTTGATGATACCGTAATTCGTTCGGTAATGACCCCTCGAACAAAGATGTTTACACTTAATTCTAAAATGTTGCTTTTTGATGCACTACCGCAAATTAACCAAAGTGGACATTCAAGGATTCCAATTTATGGGAAAACAAATGACGATATTGTTGGATTTATTCATGCTAGAGATAGTCTAAAAGAATTAGAGAAAGACAATATGATGATACGTCTGGATGAGATTGCAAGAATACCTGTGTTTGCATCCCAAGAAAAGATGGTCAGTTCTTTGTTAAAAGAGATGCAGGGAAGAAGAACACACATGGCAATTGTTATTGATGAACATGGTGGAGTTGAGGGCCTTGTAACCCTGGAAGACTTGGTTGAAGAAATAGTGGGTGAAATCGAAGATGAGACAGATTTGCCTAGAACAGTAGGATATGAGAAAATTGATCAAGATACAATAATTACTAATGGGGATATAGAGATTGATACCATTAACGAAATTTTCAAAACTAAAATTCCAGAAGGAGATGATTATGCATCACTTAATGGGTTACTTCACGAAAGACTTCGAGATATTCCACAAGAAGGAGACAAGGTGGAAATTGAAGAACTCAGAATAATAGTTGAAAAAGTCTCAAAAAATATCCCTCAAAAAATTAGAATCGAGAGAATTAGGCACTAGTTTTTTTAGCAAAATGTTCTTGTAATTTTTCCTTTTTTTCACTCATATGAAAAATTGATTCTGTATGCTTTACTGCTTGCTCGTATGGTTTTTCAAACAACATTGCTTGCATCAACATATGGTTTTCAGGAATTACAATTCCTGTTTGATCATCAGAATACATCATTTGTACTGTATCGCCTATTGAAGTTGTCATATTTGCATGAATATGAACCATATTTGTGTCTGTGAAATTGAAACCCATGTTTTTTGCAAAATCTCTAACATCTTTGGTACCATTTGCAGTCCATAAAGTGGCAACACCGGATTCATTTGTAAAAATTTCATGAATTTCTGAAGATTTTGGTGCTGAATCTTTGAATCTAATATCCATGATATGTAAGTGCATTTGTCTTGTTGGAACCTTTATCGCTCTAACAAAGAGAGGAGTATCCTGTCCTAAGTACATCTTTACATCATCACCATGATGAGGTTTCTCTGTCATCTCTATGGTATCTAATAGTTCTTTGTCAGTTTGTTCAATATCCGCCCATCTTCTAATAAGAATAACATCAAAGCGAATCAAATTGGTGCCAAACTTGTTACGTAACGGCTCTAAAATTCTCCCCATTCCAGTTACATTACAACTACCTTGCATTACATGCCTCTTACCTAATGCAAGATCATAATTTACCCTAGAATTAAATAGTAAATCAGAAACAGACTCAGATCCAATAGTTGATTCTCCCCCCTGATAAATGGCTGGAATATTTTTTGGTTCATAAAGATTCTTTTTATTTTTGTAACCATACCCGCCTGGAGAAGCATCAATTACTAAATCACAATCGTCAAGTGCAGATTCTATACTTCCAGAAACTTTATAATTTGAAAAATCATTCAGTTTTTTTTCTGGCACATAAACATTCAGCCCTCTAGAATTTGCAAGTTCTACTTTATCATCTGGGGAATATTTACCAACCCCAATAATGGTTATCTCCGGATCGTCTTTTAGAAAAGAAGTAATTCTACTTCCAATAGAACCATAACCATTCACAAAAATCTTCTTCATAAATCATGTATGACTGGCCCATTTATTTAGATATAGAGATTATTAATCATTATTGAGTGCTACAAGAAATAAAATCAATATTGGAATATCCGTTCAGATAATACAAAAACAAGATCAATATACAGGGAAATTGACTACAGGGATAGTTAAGAGAATTCTTACTTCAAGTAATTCTCATCCATACGGAATAAAAGTTGAATTAGAGAATGGGAAAATTGGGCGTGTTCAAAATATTATATGAAAAAACAATAAATTCTAAACTCATCTTATGCCTATGTTTACTTTCCAGTAAATAAGTTATTTTGAAATATTTTATAGGTATTATAAAGATCATTTTTAAAAAACGTCTCGTAGTAATATTATGGGATTTTTGTCAAATTTTAGAAAAGATGTACAAACTGCAAAAAGAAATAAGGCTGCTCAGATTAATGGTAAAAACCTTAAAGGATTACTAAAAAAATTCAAGGAAGAACGTGATAAGATGGAAAAAGAGACGGGGGTCAGACCACAAATTGATGATATTACACAAATGTTTATGCAAAAAATTTTAAACGTTTGGATTGCAGAAGGAAAAGAAATTGATGAAGAAAAATTTTGGGTGGAAGTGGATTATAATCGACAGTTTACTTTTCCAGTTGAATATTATGAAATAAAACGCTAGATTCTACAATTTTTTTATTATTATCAATTTGAAACAAATTGATAAATCGCTATAGCCCCAATTACTATCACAACTATACCGCCAATGACCATTGCATATTTTTTAAGCGTCTCTTTTTTTTCAAACTCAATATTGGCTTTTCGTTTTACCTCTGAGTGATGTTTCTCACAACGAAATTTACCTTCATATTCCTGAAATCCTTCTTCGCCACAATCATCACATTTTCTTTCATTCACAATGATATTTTTGAATTTCGACAATGTTTAAAATTTTGGATTTACTTACGATCAAATCTAAATTATGACTCTAAATAGAATGAAAAATTAGATCATTTTGTTTAGATTGGTTTAGAATAATTTCGCTCAAAAAATTGACCGGAAATGGGATTTGAGTAAGTAATTCACATATAATAATAAAATAAGTATTAATTATAATAAAAATTGGACAAAAATTTTCTGACAGCAATACTGGTAGAGGCTATAAAACAATCAAAAGGTGATTGGGGACGAAATCAGTATCTTTTAAAAAGAATCAAACAAAACAAAGAAATCATTAATTCAGACAGGCGATACCTAGAAAAAATTTCAGGATTAAAAATTCCAGAAATTATGAATAAGGAAGAGGATCAATATCAAAAAATTCTAAATAAAGACAAATCCGTTTCTCTAATTTCTGATTTAGTAAAATGTACTATATGTAACAAGGAAATAAAGATGGATGAGAAATCAGCCAGACATAGAAATTTTTGGTATCATGAAAGTTGCTACAAAACAATTTCTGAAAAGAAGCATAAACAAGAAAAAATAAAAATAGAAAAAAGTCAAAAAAATATTATTGTAGAAAACATCAATCTAAAAATTACAACACAAAAACT
>JADFLN010000120.1 GCA_022564385.1 Nitrososphaerota archaeon
GGACGGCTATGATATTTTATTGACTAAAAAAATTGTCGACTCTGTCTCAATTCCAGTAATTGCGTCAGGTGGCTGTGGAAAGCCTGATGATATGGTGGATGTATTTAGAGAATCAAATGTAGATGCTGCGCTTGCAGCTTCAATATTTCACTATAACACTCATGGTGTTAATGGAGTTAAGACATATCTTAAAGACAAAAAAATCCATGTAAGATTATAATATTATTCACATTAGTAAAAACATCGAATTTTTTTTGTCGAGACCTGATCTATCTTGACTTGGAAAACTATTTACAAATTCCAGCGAAAAAATCTATTTTGAAAAATTAAAACTCACAATTGATGCTTTCAGACTAACTAAACCTCTAGTAGTTACAAATGTAGATGATGAAAACAACAAGCCTGAAAGAAACATCCCAAGTGAATTTATCTCATCTCCTGAAATAGTATCCTATTCTCAAACTAAAAACCTAGTCAGAAACCCGGTTCCAATACTATGAGAAAGACGAATTCCCAATTGTAAAGAAATTTGGTAATGATGTTCAATGGGGAGATTCTGTATATTATAAGGATCCCATCCTTTAGATATTGAGATGAAGTTGTTATCCACTACTGCCTATGGTTCTTGTCTTTTCATCTGTGGTATCATCAATGGCTTCTGCATGAATCTCTTGGAGAATTCAGATAAACAGTTTATTTGATTACTAGATGTGGTCAAGTTAAATATTTTCAAACTAAAAACAAACTGTGGGCTAGTAGTGAAGCTAGGTATCACATTTACTTGAAACCTAAAAAGCACGGGTTCAAATTCCATCTAGTCCACACTTGAAATAATAAAAAAGCTAGTAAAGCCTAGCATCATAACTTACTTGAAACCTAGTGTACGTTAGAAATTATTAATATTTATGTTTTCTATAATTTGTGGCTGTGTAGAAACCATACATAATTAACACATTATTTCTTGTAATTCTGTAAGCATTATACGCAATTACTCGATAGAATAATTCTCGATTCTGTGTCAATATTTTCTTAGACATGACATTTTCTCCAAACATTTTTTTTATGACTGAAAATATTGTCTCAGTCTTGTTTCTCTGGTGGTGTGATTTCTTGTCACATCCATTCCTTTTGAGTCTCTTTCTGTGGTATCCTCTAGTCTTGTATATTGGAACATCTGCATATCTTGGTGGAATGATGCTTGTTATTCCTAGATTATCAACTGCAACGTGATTGCTCTCTGAATCATACCCCTTGTCTGCCACAATGGTATCTACTGGAATGATTTGGTTTGTCCTTTCCAGTAATGGCACAAAATCAACTCCATCATGTCTCTGACGGTGCCATATCTTTATGGCACAAACTATCTGCTGTTTCATGTCTGCACAGATTGATAGTTTGATAAATTTCCGTGTAGTTTAACACGTTTTGTGTAATAGTATGGTGGTGGGATCTACAATATAGTCAAAAATAAATGGTTTCTACACAGCCTAGAAACTTTGGATCAATTTTATATAATTAAATCTTGTATGAAAAATATGAGTAAAAAAGAAAACTATAACATTCTAATCAAAAAAGATGGTCAATTCTATGTCGGCTATTGTTTGGAAATACCTCAAGCCAGAGGTCAAGGAGATACAAAACAAGAAGCAATTACAGATACCAAAAAGGCAATTCGATTATGCAAATCTTATCTTGAAAACCAAAAGAAGACTATGGCATCAAAATTAGTTACTGTCTCACTTTGAGTCTTCCTGTAATTGGTTATAGAGAGATTCTCAAGGCAATACGAAAAAAAGGCTTTTACTCTACACGCCAAACAGGCAGTCACATTATAGTTGAGAACGGTAGTGGATTATGGACTTCAATTCCTAGAAAAAAAGAACTTGGTAGAGGATTGATATTACAAATAATTTTTGATTGTGGATTAACAAAAAAAGAATTTCTTGAATTGTTGTAATTTTTTGTGTATTATTCTGCAAGATAGTTTTAGAATTTATTCTGTATGGAATGCAATCTTCAATGTTTCTTGTTTTCAAATATTCTCTGATGAATCTTGCATCATAACCCCTGTCTGCATAGAATAACACAATTTGTTCAATTACATCCTCATCTAGATATGTGCTGATGTTTTCTATTACCTCAATGAATCTCGTAGAATCATGTTCGTTTGCAGAACCAATTACAATTGATATTGGTAATCCGTTTTGCTCTATTGCAACATGTATTTTTGTGCCTAAAATTCTCTTGAATCCATCATGTCCAATTACATCTCCCCTTTTTTAGCAGGAATGGATGATGAATCAACTGATATTTTCTGTAGATTTATCTTGCTTGATGAATGAGCAGATTTTATTGCACAGGATAGAATCTTTTTCCATACACCTTTTGCTGCCATTCTACAGTCTGAGATGAGCTGTTGATTTGCTAGCGTATCTTTTTGGCATTTCACTTCACCTACATCTAGATATCAAAACGTAAATGATTCCATTTACTGTTGTACGGTCATCACATCTAGGACGCCCAGTTTTTGCTGGTGATAGAAGATGTTGTTTTATCATGCTTCATTGTGAGTCTGTTAATTCTTGATATTTCATGGAACATGTTATGTTGACTAATTGTTAGATCAAGATGATCGTTAATTATTCACTATGATAAATTTTAGGATGAGTTGTAGATCTCTTTTTATTAACTTGGCTAAAATACATGGTTATTGTGATATAGATCCAATTTTTCCTCAAAGGAATTTTTTTGCAAATATTATAATAGCTATTTTGCA
The DNA here is from genome assembly GCA_022564385.1 of Nitrososphaerota archaeon. Lineage (GTDB taxonomy): Archaea > Thermoproteota > Nitrososphaeria > Nitrososphaerales > Nitrosopumilaceae > Nitrosopumilus. Next base: position 2,777 of record JADFLN010000120.1, read on the forward strand.
AGTTATACTCATGCAGAAATCCCTAGATGACATTGATTTTGAAAAAAGCGGAGGATTAATTCCAATTATAGTTCAGGATGCAAACACAAAAGATGTTCTAACGCTTGCTTATTCCAATAAAGAATCCCTTGAACTAACAAAGAAGACTGGAAACTCTTGGTTTTGGAGTAGATCACGAAAAAAACTTTGGATGAAAGGTGAAGAATCAGGTAATACACAAAAAGTAATAGAAATTCTTGTTGACTGTGACTCTGATGCTGTAATTTATCTTGTAGAGCCATCAGGACCAGCTTGTCATACTGGTGAACAAGTTTGTTTTCACAACAAGCTAGAAAAATAAATTAGCATACAACTTCATTGAAAATATCGTCGTCACCTGGTAAAATTTGATCAATTATTTCGAAATTCAGATTTGGGTAGTTACTTCCTCTAAAAACCACTGCCCATTTTCCAATAATGTCCTCTTTGGAACATATTCCTTGAAATTTTGTTGGTTTTGGTTCTATGTAGTAGTTGAATCCTTCTTTTTTTGCTCCATCAAATGATATTGTCAGATATACTTTGTAAGTGGTATCATTTAGTGGTCTCAGAAATGCAACTTGTCCTTTTTCATCCAAACCTAAAGATCCAACTCTTAAGAAAATCTTTTCACCTAAAATGTACTCTTTTCTATCAATTTGAAATGGTCCCGATGTTTGCCATTCTCTATCTTTTGGTTGCCAAGTTTTATTTTCATCTGCCACTCTTTCAATTTCATTTAGTTTATCTGTAATTTCTGAAACTTCACCTTCCACTGGTATTATTTCTCTATCCAACGTATCTTCAACTTCTGCAACATCTGATTCTTGTGATGATATCAAAAGAACTGAAATTACTGCAAGAATTCCAATTCCCACAGCAATGATTGCAAGTACACTTAGCTTCATAAGAAATTCTTTTAAAAAAATCTCTAAAAACCTTACCATCAATGAAAAATCAATAAAAGATAGTTTCTTCCTAAATTTC
>JADFLN010000031.1 GCA_022564385.1 Nitrososphaerota archaeon
TTCACATTTTTAATAGTTCTAACTTTTTGAGTTAATTCATCCATCTTGAAAATATTATCACTATACATAAATAAAACAATTTGATTTTTTGCAATAAAAGGAATTTGTAAATATGATTCAGAAAAAATATTATTTAGATTTTCTAATGTTTCTTTCAGGTCACCATCTATCCAAGTAAGTATGGCATGGGGAATAAAATCTTCAATTTTTCTAGAATCATACATTAAGGTAAACTGGATTCCATCGTTTTCCTGCAATTTTTCAATACATCTTGTTATTGTTTTGGTTGAAAAATTTGTACTTTTTGCAATATTTTCAATTTTCTGTTTAGGATCAATTATTAATATTTCTAGAATTTCTAAATCTGTTTTTGTAAGATTTGAACTAAATCCTGGATTCTCTGCTTCAAAAATTGATAGGACTCTCATATCTTTCATCAATTTACTTGCAAGTTCAATTTTTTGCTTCATATTCTCTTTTACAACAATACTGCAAACTGAAATTCCACCTATACATGGTACCACAAAAAATGGTTCACCTACAAGACTTACTTGTTCAAAAATCTCGTTAATGTTTTCTCCCGATACAACAAAGTACAAAACTCCATAACCAAATACAGATGGTTCAACTTTGATAAAATATTCTCCAATAACCTCTCTCTTTTCCATTTTTTTAATTCTAGCACGTACTGCTCCACCAGATATTCCTAATTTTATGCCTATTTGCCTGTCAGATTCTCTACAATTATTCAAAAGCCGACTTAAAATTTTCATATCTAAATTGTCCATTATGTCACTTAAAGTAGCTCCATAGAATATAGTATTTACTTATTTAATATAAAATTGTCTATAATTTAAGTATTATATAGTATATACATTAAATATTAGACTATTTGATATACTTCTGTGGATTATAGATTAAGATTAGCAAAAAGAATGCTATTCAACAAAAGAGGCAGTTTGATTGGTGCAGTTTTAGCGGTAACAATTGGAATTATGGTAATTCATGTTAATTTTGTAATATTTCAAGGATTGTTTGATGCCATAGTTAGAGATCTCACTAATTACAGAAACGGTGACATTCTTGTAACTGATGAATCTGATTATATCAATAAATCAGATTTATCACTTGTAAATTGGTTTGAAAGAATTCCATATGTTGACGCGGTTGCTCCGCGGCTTTCATCAACTGCTGAAATGAATATGACAAAAAATGGAAAACGATTTGAAGAAACTAGAGTACCAATTGTTGGAGTTGATCCATTCCGTGATATTAGAGCATCAACTGTTCATGAAACTGTTACAGAAGGAAACTATGTCTTCTCAAGAAATTCTATTGTATTAGGATCTATTGTAGCAAGAGATCTTGGAGGAGCTCAAGTGGGTGATAGCGTTAAAGTTCTTGTAGTTGATAGATGGGGGCAAGATCAAATTCGAAGATTTACTGTTTCTGGAATTGCAAATTCGCCTGGTGGTCAAGGATTTGATTATACTGCTGTTGTACATATTGATAGTTTACGTGATATGTTGAGTAGAACGGGAGAAACCAGTTCATTTATGGTTAAACTTAATGACCCTTCAAAAGCATTAGAAGTAAAAGAATTCTTTTTGCGTTCATTTCCTAATGATGACTTTATTGCAGAAACTATCGAAGAATCAGCAGAACAACAACTTGCTGGTTTTAGATCTGGCATTGCAATGATCAACATAATAGGTTACTTTGGAATGATGTCATCAGCATTTGCTATTGTTACCATTCAAATGATGTTAGTAAATGGAAAAACTAAAGAAATTGGTATCTTAAGAGCAATAGGAGCTAAAAGAAAAGATATTCTAATAATTTTTATTCTTCAAGGAATGATTATTGGAGCAATTGGAACTGGAGTGGGAACTGCAGCAGGATTAGGATATACATTTTATGCAAAGGAAACAAAAATGTCATGGAATAACAGTCTACCTCTTGAAGTTACATACAACTGGGGAAAGATAATCCAAACTGCTTTAACTTCATTCATCTTGGCAATTATTGCATCACTGTATCCATCGTATAGAGCAACCAAGCTGTTACCAGTGGAGGCTATGAGAACTGTCTAAAGTACTTGAAATCAAGAATATTACTAAGATTTACGGAGAAGGAAGAAACAAAGTATTGGCTCTTGATAATGTATCCTTTTCAATTGAACGGGGAGAAGTTGTTTTAGTCGTTGGAAGTTCTGGTTCTGGTAAATCTACATTACTTAACATGATTGGATTATTAGATAATCCAACAAATGGAAAGATCTTCATTGATGGAATTGATACCACAACACTTGGTGACAATAAAACCTCCTCATTTAGAAATAAAAAATTGGGATTTATCTTCCAATTTTCTAATTTGCTTAGTGACTTATCGATATTAGAAAATGTATTGTTACCTAGACAAATTGCTGGAACTAATAATACAGCTGAAAAAGATGCTAGAGATTTACTAAAAGCCGTTGGACTTGAAGATCAAATGCATCAACGAACAAATAAGATTTCAGGTGGACAAGCACAAAGAGCAGCAATTGCAAGAGGACTAATCAATAAACCCTCAATTGTTTTAGCAGATGAGCCAACTGGAAATCTTGATTCAGTTACTTCAGAAACAATTGTTCAATTAATGAAATCAATGGCAAAAAAACTTAATCAGACATTCATTATAGTTACACATGATAGAAAACAATTTGGTGATGTAGATAGAGTAATAACAATAAAAGATGGTAAAGCCTTCAAAGGTGATCATCCATCAGAAATGGAAATTTATGCATAATGAACCTTAAACTATTGTTACCATTGTTTGTAATTGGACTTTTACCATTTATTTTTGATAATTCGTTTGCTCAAATAACATCTGGCGGATTTGGTAATTCTCCTTTTGAAAGGGATTTTGGAGATGTAAAATTTCTTGATGCCTATTTTGGAACAATTGATGAAAAATTTGAGATTGATTCTGGAAACAGAAATGTACCATTTACTGTAGTCATGGCAAATGTTGGAACTCAAGATATTACGGGAATTAGAGGTCAACTATCATTACCTCTTGGATTTTCATCATCAGACGGACCTGGTTCATTAATCTATGCAGATGCTAATTCAAATTCTATTGCTGGAGCAAATTTCTATCTAACATTTTTTGTTGATATAGATAATAGCGTTAGAATTCAACAATATCCAGGTACTATCAAAGTAGATTATTCTAGATTAAGAGAATCAGGAGTTCGAACTTCATTTGAAGATTTTAATTTTAAAGTCACTGGAGAAAGCGTGATAAATTTACGTGCACTAGATCCATTTCTTACATCCTTACAAACAAATCATATAATAATTGAAATTTCAAATGATGGAACCGCACCAATTTCAAGTGTAAATATTGGATTAAAAAATACACAAAGTGAAAGAGCATCAACAACTCAATCCATTACTAATATTGAAAATGTTGTAGTTCTAAATACTGATTGGAAAATTGGTGATATTGAAGCAAAATCAAAAAAATTCATTGAACTTGATGTATATGTTCCAGCATCTTTGAAAGGAGAAACTCTTCGTGCACCTATTGAAATAACTTATTTTAATGCACATGGTGACAAACACACTATTTCACGAATTGCAGATTTTTATATTAAAGGTCTTATTGATTTAACAATTTACAATGTTAATGTTATTGAATTATCTGGTACGCAAATGGTAATTGGTGAAATAATAAATGAAGGAAATGAAGATGGATTGTTTGGGTTTGTAACTCTTGAATCTATTGGAGATTCAAACATTAAATCTAATACTCAATTTATTGACGAAATTGAAATTGATGCACCTGTACCATTTAATATTCCAATTGAATTTGATGGTGAACCAATATATGGAGAACATGATATTACTATTACTATAAGATACAAAGATAGTATTAGAGATGAAATTTTTCTAACTTACGATACAACAATCTTTGTTAAAGAACCATCAAACGATGATGGAGATGATCCTGATTTGGCAATGATTATTATTCCAATTATTTTAGCAATGGGAGCAGGAATTTACATAATGCGTAGGCGTAAAAAAGCAACCATTAAGGCTAGCAATTAAATTTTAAATCTAAAATAGAAAAATTAGGTCTATTCAAATTGAAATTATACATAATTACCCTTGTTGCGATTTTAGCTGTTGGAAGTTTTGTTATTCTTCTAGGTTTTCTTACAAATCAAGAATATGTTGAAATTTCTGAAATTACTAATCAATTTGAAAAATTAGAGATATACAAAAATGAATTAGATAAAATTAATCAATTAAATTTTCAAATGTTACAAGATCTAGAAACCCAGCTTAAAATTTCTGATGATATTCATTTAAAACAAATTAATGATGAGATTAACGTGATAAAACAGGTAATTAATGAAAACAAGGAAGAACTTGAACAAATAATTAAAAAAATATCTCAAATCGAACCTGAATCTTGATTTACTACTAATTTACAAAAATTCAATTTAGTCATAATTAAAATACAATACATTTTTGGTCTTAGGCTGAAGCACTTTCTAGACTGTAAGATTATAAGCAATTACTTGATCTTGCGATCATGCCAAAAAACGAGATTGAAGTTCCAAAAGAATTACGAGAATTTATGCTAGAAAAAGCAGAAGAAACCATCCTTGGACAAAAAAATGGCGCATACAAACAATATCGTTATGGAAATTTACACATTAGAGAATATGATAATAAATTTCTACTTCATTCTGACAAAGTTGATCCTAGAAAAGATCCAATCGGACATTTAGTTTACGATGCACCTGAAATCTTAATTGGTTTAGCATTTGCAATTTTTACTGTCTCACAAACTGCAAAAAAATTACTCAACAACAAATCAAAAAAATCAACTTTTTTTTCTGTTTTAATCTCATCAATGGTTTCTGGATATCTAGGATATATAACAACAAAAAAAATTAAAAATTATTTAGAGTAAATTTCATGTCTACGACAAGAACCATTCAAATATTCGTCAAACTTTTACCATCAATTCTTGCATTACGTAGAGATAGAAAAAAATGGATTCATCAAGAGAGAACAGAAATAGATTCAGAACAATTTAGAAAAAATGCTCGTAAGGTACTTGATGCATTCATTTCACTAGGACCTGTTTACATCAAATTAGGACAATGGCTTTCTTCTAGAGCAGATATCTTACCTCAGCCTTATTTAGAAGAGCTTGCAAAACTACAGGATAGTGTACCTCCTTCTCCTTTTGATCAAATAAAACCAATAATTGAAAAAGATCTTGGACCAATTAATGAAAAATTTGACGAAATAGATCCTAATTGTATTTCAGGTGCATCATTAGGACAAGTTTACCGAGGTTCAATTTCTGGTCAGCAAGTTGCTATCAAAGTAAAAAGACCTGGCATTGAAAAAGTTGTAGCCAAAGATCTCAAAGTTTTAAAAAGAATTCTTCCATTAGCATTAAGATTTGTTGACTCAAACTTACGATATTCGGCAAAGGCTATGCTCTCTCAATTTATTGAGACTATTTACGAAGAGATGGATTATACTATTGAATCTGAAAATCTCAAACAAATTAAAAAGGATATGGAAAAAAATACCAAAGTAATTGTACCGGCAGTTTTTGATGATTTTTCCTCAAAGAATGTTCTAACAATGGAATATCTTCCAGGAATTAAAATTACAAATGTACAGGCTCTTGATGAGAAGGGGATTGATAGAGAACAACTAGTCATTGATGTTCATAAGGTCTTTTTTACCATGCTTCTTAAACACTCAATTTTTCATGCAGATCCTCATCCAGGAAACATATCAGTAACTGATGACGGTAAACTCATTTTATATGACTATGGAATGGTTGGACGGATAAACAATGAAACAAGATTCAGACTAATTAGACTATATCTTGCACTAGTTGAAAAAAACCCACCAAGAGTTGTTAATGCTATGATTGATCTTGGAATGCTAATTCCTGGATATAATAGATCAGTAATTGAAAAAGGAATAGAACTCTCAATTCGTGCAATGCATGGAAACAAACCTGATGAAATGGAAGTGCAAAGCTTGATGGAACTTGCCAATCAAACCATGAGTAAATTTCCATTTATGTTGCCAAAAAACTTGGCTTTGTACATGAGAATGGCATCCATTATTGAAGGAATCTACAAAACACATAATGTTGATTTTAAGTTTGTAAAAGTACTAAAAAATATACTTGAAGAGGAAAATCTAATTCCAAGAGCATATGTTGAAGAATTAAAGATCTCCTTTTCTAATTTTTCAAAATCAATTGACACTGTGCTTCGAATTGGGCCAGAGATGAAAGAACTTATGGATGAAGTTCAGATCTATATGAAAAAAAGAACACCTATGGTTTTAATCAGTGGAAGTATATTTGCATCAGCAATTTTTATTGGTTCAATATTTTTATATCAATCAAGTGAATTTCTTGGTTTAGTTGGAATGATTAGTTCTGGTTTGATAATGTTGGTTTCAGGATTGTTTAGAAAATATTAAATTACTCAATTGAAATATTTTTTCCTTTTCTTATTACAGGAATAATTAGTGTAAGAACTCCATTTTGGTATTTTGCTGATTCAATTTTCTCTTCTCCTTGTTTAATATCAATTGGAAGCCTAATTTTTTTATCTATCACATTTGGTCTTTGATTTGAAATTAGTGATTCTGATTCCTTCTCATCAATTGTTTTTTGAGCATTGATCGAAAGTATATCTTCGCATAAAGTTAATTCAATATCTTTTTTGGCAAATCCTGGAATATCTATTACCACTTTAAGACTATCTTCATTTAGATACATGTCAATTGGTGGTAAAACAAATTCATAGAATTCTCTAGATTTGTTTCCAATCTCTTTGATTACCTCTTTAACAAGTCCCATTTTGTGTTATATGCCAATTTTTGGTTATAAACCTTGATAGATTCCCGTAAATTTTGGAATTATCAATTGAACTCAAATTTTGTATAAAAAATAATTTTTTAGGAAAACAAAAAAGAGTTTAGAATTTTCGTGTATCCCCTTCTAAAAGACCTGAACCGTGATGAATTCTATCAATATGTTTTGAAAGTTCTTCTTTATTTTCAAATATTGATTCACAGTAAGGACATGAAATTTCATCAGTCATAATAATAACTTGGTAAAGGTGATAATAAACAATTCGTAAATTATTAAACATGATAGATTTTTAATCAATTAATTTCTCTATTTTAATAACTTATGATAATTGTAATTGAAGGTGGAGATCAAGCAGGAAAGTTAACACAATCAACTTTATTAGAAAAAGCACTTAAAAAAAGAAAAATCAAAACAAAAGTATTTCATTTTCCTGATTATAACACTCCAATAGGAAAAGAAATTAAAAAATATCTGAATGGAAAAAGAAAATTTCCCCCTCAAGTAATCCATTGTCTTTTAGCTGCAAATAGATGGGAAAAACTAAATGAAATCTTAATAGCTCAAGAAAAAAACTCTGTTTTAATTATGAATCGTTATTATCATTCTAATCTAATTTATGGAATAGTAAATGGTATGAAACAAAAATGGCTTGAGAATCTAGATACTGGCCTTCCAAAAGCTGATCTTGTAATTTTGCTTGATGTTACACAAGAGGAATCATTTCATAGACAGAAAACTCATAGAGATAAATTTGAAAAAAATGAAGAATTTTTACGAAAAATCTCAAAAATCTATCATATAACAGCTAAGAAAAAACATTGGAAAATAATTGATGCATCAAAGCCTAAACGAGAAATACATGAAGAAATTTGGAAGATATTCTCAAAGAAAGCAGGATTATGAAAAAAAATTATTTAGACATAATTGATCCAATTCATGATTTTATTCGTGTCTATGAACATGAACTATCGATAATTGATAATCCTATTTTTCAAAGATTAAGACGAATTAGGCAGCTTACTGGTGCTCATCTGACATATCCTGCAGCTCAACATACAAGATTTGAGCATTCATTAGGAGTCATGCACATTGCTAGTCTAGCAGGTCATGCATTAAACGAAAAAAAAATTATCAAATTAGATGATATTAAAATTCTTAGGTTAGCTGGTCTGTTACATGATATAGGACATGGACCCTTTTCTCATCTTTTTGAGGAAATGATCCAAGAAAAAAAAATCTCACATGAAGACTTTGGTAAAGAAATTATTCTAAAATCTGAAATTGGTGACATTTTATCAAAAAATGGTTTTGACAAAAAACTAATTTCAAGAATTGCCTTTGGTGATTCTAAATTTCAATACATGAATGAAATTGTTTCAGGGATTCTTAGTGCAGATATGATGGATTATTTACTTAGAGATGGTTATTTTACAGGAGCAGAACATGCAAAAATTGATCATAAAAGAATCACACAATCACTTGATATACATCAAAAAAAATTAGCATTAGAACGTTCAGCATTATATTCTTTTGAATCAATGATGTATTCTAGATATCAAATGTTCAAAGCAGTCTATTTTCACAAAACTGTGAGGGCAGCAGAAGTTATGCTGCTTGAAGCATTAAGATTATCTGATGACGAATTTGGTTATACTAGTTTTAATCTAAATGAATATGTCAAACTTACAGACGAATATGTTTTATCTAATATTATTTCATCCACATCTTCCAAATTAAAACGTGCAAGGCAATTTGCATTAGATTATCAAAACAGGAAATTACTAAAATGTGTATTTGAGAGAATCTTAACTAGTAAAACCAATTTACAAAAAACACGAACTGATGAACTTAGAACTAGTATCTCCAAAAAATCTAAAATTGATGAGAATGAAATTTTTGTAGATAGTTCTGTTACTCCATCAATTCCTCTTGCACCGTCCAAAAATGAATCAAAATCTATAATTTTGATTACAAATGAAAATGGAAAATCCTTGGCAAAAGAGATACCAATTTCAGAAATCCCAGTGGTTTCAGCAATTTCTGGGTTCATGAATATCCTAAGAATCTATACCCATCAAAAGAACAGAAAAAAAGTTGAAATTGCCGCAAAATCAATCCTTGGTGATCTAAAGTGAAAAAGAGAATTGTTATCAAATTGTCTGGAAAAGTTTTTGGCACTGATAACGTTAAAGCACTAAAAGACTATGCTCAATTTCTAGTAAAAATCAGCAAAATTTGTCAACCAATTGTTGTTGCTGGGGGTGGAAGTATTGCCAGACATTACATTTCTCATGCAAGATCTTCTGGTGCAGATGAATCTACTCTTGATGAACTTGGAATTGAAATTTCAAAACTTAATGCAAAGCTATTGATTTATGCTCTAAAAAATAGGGCCTATTCACATCCACCAGCTACTTTACAGGAAGTCAGACATGCAGTAGATGATGGATTAATAGTTGTAACAGGCGGTTTACATCCTGGTCAAAGTACTAATGGTACTGCTGCATTGATTGCTGAAAAAGTACAAGCTGAACAATTTCTTAATGCTACTGATGTTGATGGAGTTTATGACATGGATCCAAACAAATTCAAAAAAGCAAAAAAATTCAAACGGATTGAACTAAAAAAATTAAAAAATATGTTAGTTCATCAAGATTCTATCGCAGGAGGGTATGACTTGATGGATATTCTTGCTCTAAAAATCATTGAACGCTCTAAAATCAAAACAATAATCCTAAAGGCTGATCCAAAAATTATTGAAAAAGCCATAAAGGTTATTAATGTAGGAACTGAAATTATTCTTCCTGTAAAATAATTAATCAGAAATTTTGTTTTGAACTGTTTGTCTTGTTTCAGACCAGATCTGAATATCTTTTCCTGAATATTCAGAAATTCCTGATTCTCGAAGTTTTTTGAAAATTGATATTGCTTCTTCTTCTTTTACGGTCTTTGATTGGGCTTTTGTAAATCCATCTTTATCTACAATAATTGCCACATTTCCCCCTTCAGAATTAATTACAGCAGTAAATTCTTCCTCTCCAACTGGTTGAAATTCCCCATTAACTTTTTTGGTTGTCAAAGTCAACATCCCAAATCCAGCTGCTTCAAACATCTTCATCTGTGATTTACTTGCTCTTTGTTTTCCTTGTTGTACTGCTTGAAAGTACTGCATGATTTTTTTTTATCTCCAATAGTATAATAACTGTCTTAACATTTGAAAAATTTGGAGAGTATAGAAAATAATGAATCGTAAAATATTTCTTGGTATTGCAGTTGCTGCACTTATAGCTATATTGGGAGGAATTCTCTTGATGGGATCTACAATGGTTATAACACCTCAAGGTGAAACTCCTGCAGAAACTCGAGGCATTACCCATGTAAGACCTATCCAAATTGAATTAGCAGAACTCTCTATCACAAAAATTTCAGAACGAGCAGCTACCATTAAAATTGCATTTAAAATTTCTAATCCAAATTCTGGTGGTGTGATTGTTCAAACAATGGATTATCAGCTATATGCAACAGAATATTCAAACTCTGAACAAATTGCAGGTGGAGAAATAGGAAGTAGACCTACGGGAATGATATCTACTGGTTCAAACTATTATGTTCTTCTTGGAGAGAATGATATTACACTAAAAGAGACTATCACATTGAAAGCATCTCAAAATACTTTTGAATTATGGGCAATTCTTAATGATAGTACTACACCTTGGCGAGTTACAGGTGATGTCTTTTACAATTTTAGCTCTTTATTAGGTGGGCAAGAAAATGAGCTTCATTTTGACTTTACCAAATAGAACCAATAGTATCATAAAATTTTAAAATTATGATAATTTGTTTTTAGAGAAAAAATATTGGCAAAGTTATAAAAGCCCGTTAAGTGAGTTTTTATTAAATGGCAGAAGCAGGTATAGCCGCATTTGGCTCAGCAGTAGGAGTCGCAATTGCACTAGCAGTAGTGTGTTTCGCTCTTCGTGGTAAAGGACATCCAGAACCACTAGATTAAACAAAGGACAATCCTTTTTTCATATTTTTCATTTATTCTAGTCTAATCTGACTTTTCCATTCCCAACATACCTAATAGAGACATTTGTTTGGACAACTTCTTTTTCATGAAACATCTTTCGTAATATTGGCAATTAGAACAATCAGATGATGGTTCTAAGATAGGTGTTTTTTGTTCTTTAAGAAGATCATTTAGGACTCTGACTCTTCTGATTATTTCCTCAAACATCTTTTTGTTGCGTGTTAATGAAAAAGTTGTTTCTTTTCTATCTCCTGTAATGTAAACAATCACTCCATCAACTTTGTCATATATCCACATACACGCATTAAGATATAGAATATCATTTGCTTGAGGAGTTTCTAACTCACCTATTGCTGATCTGAATAAAAGAATAGAATCATCTACTAGCATATCGACTTGTCCCTTTAGTTTGATATCGTCAATTGCAAATTCTTTTGGTTCACTTCCATATTGTAATTTTCTTAGTAATCCTGATAGAAGCTCATTAAACCCTCTCCTTTCAAACTCATTAGGATCTATTCTGTCATAGTATGATCGTCTTAGACATTGGGCTACTTCTTGAAGATGAATAGTTTGAATATCTTTAGAATCTATCTCAATTTCTAATTCTTTTCCTATAGAACCTATTGCACTATGAATAATATTTCGAAAATCTCTATCTCCCATCATAGTATGTCATCTTGAAATTAGATCAATATAGGTTAATTCATAATCTTGTCAAGATATTTTGAAATTCTACCTGAAAATGCAAGTGTGATAAAATGAACCCCAAATCCTAATACTGCCCCAATAATCAGATTTCCAGTTCCATAGTAAATTCCTAAAAATACTCCTAGCGATGGTAGAGCGAAAATCAATGCCATAATGATACTGACCCAATTTGTAAGAATATCAATTGATGTTTCATTTTCTTTTGATGGCGATTTACTCATTTTTTATACCAAACTATTCTGTCTCTAAAATCAATTTTGACATAGTAATTTCAGTTGGTATTTTTTGTTCAACTGCATAAGCAATTGCTGAAAGATTTCTTACTTCAAATGCAGTTAGTTTTGTAATTCCTACCGTTGTTGCTAAACTGAACATTTTTGTGAAAGAGTTTAGCGATGCTTGATAAATTGCCATTTCAAAAGATCTTTCAAATTCAGCTATCGCATCTAATTCATTTTCAACTTGGGGAACCAAATCTCTATATTTTGTATTAGAAAGTTCATTAAATGCATCTCTTATTGTTCCAGCTGATATCATTCTTCCAAGTAATTCTTTTGCAGCTGGAGATTGAATAATAATTAAATCTTGAATCTGTTGCTCATCTAATCCCCAAAACTTTCCTCTAATCACACTTAGAATGTTGTAAAAATCAATATCCATAGCAATTAATCTACTTGCATCTATGTCTCCAGATTTTAGTGCCTTTACAAGACGTAAATACAAAATTTTATCAAAATATGTATCAAAGATTTGGATATTTTTTTTATCTGCATACAAAGCAGCTGCTTTTGAAATCTCTTCACCAAATTTTCCTTGACTTAAGCTTGCAACAGTTTCTTCCAGATCTTTTGCAACAAGTGCTTTGACTACAATATCTCTTTGTTTGATTAATTCTTCAGCACGAAGATTAATGTGAATTTCAATCTCTTCTTGAGATTTACCCAAAACTTTTCCTTTTAGAATTTGTTTTAAATTAAAAATAATAAATTTCATATAATATGCATCTAAGATACGTGATTCACCAGCAGTTTTTGCAATGCTATAATGAACTTCAGCTAGATAACTTCTCAGAGCAGATTCAATACCCAGAGAGGTATACGGTTTTTCTACTTTAGATATTGCTTCACCATAAACTGTGTTTTTAATTCTAGTCATTAATTCATCAAGATCTCTTGATTCTGCCAAGGTTTGGAAATCAGATTTTTTTAGTAATTTTCCTCTTTTACTATACGACTTTACAGATGCATAGACGTTTTTAGAACCACCCATTTTGACTGTTCTCAATATGTAACCGATTTTAATGTTTGGTGTTTTTTTGCTTGTAGTTAGGTTATTTTATTGAGAAATCTAACGGTTTCTTCCTTTTCTTGTTTAGATAGTTTTAAAAAAGCCTCTAAAAACTCTTTTTGAATACCTAGAGATTCATCAGAAATTTCACCAAGTTTTGACAGATCAAAAGGAAGCAGATCTTTAATTTTTTTATCACAAAAAGCTTTGACATATTTTTGAAGAATTGAGTATGTAAAATTGGGACTTGTCTTTAAAAGAATAGATAGAATTTTTTCAAATTCCTTTTCAATAGATTCAGACTTGGCAAAAAACTTCGTTAGTAAATTTTCTCTATTTTTAATTTCACTTATTGATAGTGCTATCAAGATGCCTTTTCTGGTCAAATGATAGTATGGAATCCCTACTTCCTGAAGGGCCTTTGGACCTCTCTTAAGAGGTAATCTTCCATTCTCCTCTGCAATCTTCATAGGAAGCAAAATCTCATCCATATCGCGAAATATTCCTGAATAGATATTCTTCCAAGTTATTCCTTGTTTTTTTGCTATTCTTTGAGATATTCCTGTCCTAGTTCTTTCTGCGGGATTGACATTGCTAGCAAGAATTGTAATAATTGCCCTTTGTCTATTTGCTTCGCCTGTTAGTTCATTATCTTTAGTCTTGAATGTATCAAAAATTGCTAGTTTTATGTCTGATTTTACCTTCATTATCTCACTTTAACCTAATTTTCATATTCTATGTTACTATCAGAATATACTAAAATATAATAATTTACTATTTTAAAAATTTCAGTGTTTTCAAGCCTTAAATCCTCTTCAATTTCGATAAATTTAATGAATTCTAGGAACTACAAGTATGCTCTATTACTTGTAGCCGTAGTATCGATTACAGCAACTAGTGCAATGTCAGTGGCATATGCACAAAGTGTTGATGATGGTATGGACGGATATGTAGTGGGAACCAGTGGAATTTACACCGGTAACCCAAACGAGTGTTGGTTTGATGATGGCGAAGGCGGCATGCTTCCTTGTATGGTAGATACAGGAGATATGGCATGGATGCTAACGGCAACATCATTGGTACTCTTCATGACTCCCGGCGTTGCATTCTTTTATGGAGGTTTATCCAGATCAAAGAACGCAGTAAACGTCATCGGCATGGTCTTTATTATTATAGGCCTAATGTCAGTACAATGGGTTCTATGGGGATACTCACTAGCATTCGCACCAAATGCAGATGAAGGCGCAAATCAATACATGGGAAGTCTAGACTATGTTGGATTTAACATGGTATCAGCATGGGCACCATTAGGTGAACCAGGACCTTGTGTAGACACATGGTCTAATGCATACCAAATGCAACAGTTCAAAGATGGAGATGTTTGTAGTCAAGGTTGGCCAGGTACAGTACCTCACCAACTATTTGCAATGTTCCAAGCAACATTCGCAATTATCAC
>JADFLN010000032.1 GCA_022564385.1 Nitrososphaerota archaeon
AATCAGTTTCTGCGAATCCATTATTTTGTCATCAACTTCAACTGGAATTCCTTTCTCGAATTTAATTTCTAAATACGTTGGTCTGTCAGGCAAGTTTTTTGTTTTAACCCAAATGAATACATCATCAGGTGGTTCCTTATATGGATCTTCTAACACTCCTCCTTCGATTGCACGTCCCCATAGGTTTTGATCAATACTAAATTTTTTTGCTACAGAATCAATTTCAATTCCATGTTTCTTTGCAAACTTTAATTCAGTATCCCTATCCAAGTTTTTGTCTCGAATTGGTGCTATAATTGGAAGATTGGATCCAGAGCGTAATGAAATGTCAAATCGTACTTGATCATTTCCTTTACCTGAACATCCATGTGCTAGTGATGTTACTTTTTCTTTTTTTGCAATCTCTAAAACTTTTTCTGCAATTAGTGGTCTTGCAAGTGCTGTTGCAAGACAATATTTTTTCTGATAAAGCGCATTGGCCTTAATTGATGGAAAAATGTAATCTTTGACAAATTCTTTTCTTGCATCAATATTGTAGTGTTTTTTCACACCCAATTTTTTTGCTTTGGCTGCAATTTTTTTACTATCATCACCTTGTCCAACATCTACCGTTACTGTAATGACATCCATGTCATATTCTTCTTGTAGATATTTTACAACCACTGAAGTATCAAGTCCTCCAGAAAATGCAAGAATTCCTTTTTGAGTCATGAAGCATCTTTTTCGTCTTATTTTGGAATTTATCTTTTTGTGTTTGGCTAGGCTCTTTTTTTTCTCAAAAATTTTTGCCTAGCTTAAGCTAAAATTCGATGATTATTTAACCGCTGAATATAACGCTGTTTTATGAAAACTCGATCAGTAATTTCTGCAGGTATTGTTGTAATTGTATTGTTGTCTGTATTGGGAATTACCATTTCTAGTGATACTACGCATGAAAATAAGATCCGTATTGCCTATTTTCCAAACATTGGTCATGCTATTCCTATAGTGGGAATAGAAAAAGGATTTTTTGAAGAAAGCATTGGCAATCAAACTAAAATTGAAACCAGAGTTTTTGATAGCGGACCACAAGCAATAGAAGCTTTGTTTGCCAATTCTATTGATCTTGCATATGTTGGACCAGGTCCTGCAATTAACGGATTTTTGAATTCAGATAATCATAACGTAAAGATTCTTGCAGGTGCTGCAAGTGGTGGTGCTAGCTTTATTGTTCATCCAAACTCTGAAATTAATTCAGTTTCTGATTTTGCAGGAAAAAAAATTGCCACTCCTCAAATTGGTAACACACAAGATGTGTCACTACGTCATTATCTCTCTGAAAATGGATTGAAGCCAGCTGAAAAAGGTGGATCTGTAATTGTTTACAATATTTCAAATCCTGATATCTATACCCTATTTGTAAAAGGAGATATTGATGGTGCATGGGTTCCAGAACCTTGGGCTACAATATTAGAAACAGAACTCGGCGGAAAACGATTATTCCATGAAGAAGAACTATGGCCAAACAAAGAATTTGCATCTGTTCTTTTAATTGCAAATGTAGATTATGTAGAAAACAATCCAACAATCATTGCTAATTTTTTACAATCTCATCACGAAACAGTTACTTGGATTAATACAAATCCAATTGAAACTAGAATTGTTTTTAATAATTTTCTGAATTCCTATTTGGGTCAATCTTTGTCTGATGATGTTATAGATATTGCATTGTCTAATCTTGTAATTACTGCAGATCCAAAACCTAATTCCATTTTTTCCTTTGCTGAAAGGGCTGATGCGCTAGGATATCTGGGAAGAAATGGATATGACTTATCTGAAATTTTTTACCATGATACAGATTCCAGTGTGGGAAGAGACATAGATGACTAAGTTAGAGGCAAAAAATATTGTAAAGCACTTTAGTCATGAATCTCATAAACTTACAGCATTAGGTGGAATTAATCTAAAAGTAGAGGCTGGCGACTTTGTTTGTTTAGTAGGTCCGTCTGGATGTGGGAAATCAACATTTTTACGAATAATTGCAGGTCTGGAGAAACCCGATGAGGGGCAAATTTTGTTTGATGGTCATCCAGTTACTGAGACTAGCCCCGAGAGAATTATGGTATTTCAGGAGGGCGCATTATTCCCGTGGCTCAAAGTTCAAGATAATGTTGAATTTGGATTAAAGATGGCAGGAATTCCAAAAGAGGAACGAGCAAAGATCTCAAATCGATATCTGGATATGATGCAACTAACAAAATTTGCAAATTCTTATACTTACCAACTTTCAACTGGAATGAAACAACGTGTAGCTATTGCTAGAGCTCTTGTGATGGATCCTGATGTATTGTTGATGGATGAACCCTTTGCATCACTTGATGCACAGACTCGTGATTTACTATTAGTTGAGATGCAACTAATTTGGGAAAAAACAAAGAAGACAATTTTGTTTGTAACTCATAATGTTGCAGAAGCTACAGTTCTTGGAACCAAAATAGTTGTTTTCAGTAACCGCCCGGCAATTATAAAAAAAGAATTTGAAAATAATTTTCCACGACCTAGAGTTACTGAAGATGAATCATTACTCAAATTACAACAAGATATCTTGGCAGAACTTAGGCCCGAAGTAAAGAAAAGTAGAGAGTGATTATTATAAGAAAAAATTTTATACCTCACAAAATTGCATTTTATGTTGGAATCATTGTAGTTTGGCAAATTGTTTCAATGGTGGGAATTTGGCCTGATAATATTTTTCCATCTCCATATGAAGTAGCTGAAGACTTGGCATATGGTGCAGCTGATGGCAGTTTGTTTTATGGAATTGCAACCAGCATGTGGAGATTATCAATTGGATTAGCAATTGCAATTAGTGGAGGGGTTGTCTTGGGAATTTTCATGGCAAGAGTTGAAGTTATCAACCAAACTGTTGGCTCTTTAGTTTTAGGAATGCAATCAATTCCATCTATTGCATGGGTCCCACTTGCAATTCTTTGGTTTGGACTATCTGATGGTGGAATAATTTTTGTCACTGCCATTGGAGCAATCTTTGCAGTTACAATAAACACCTACACTGGAGTCAAAAACATTGATCCTCATTATATTGAGGCTGCAAGAAACATGGGTGCAAAGGGTAGTCAGCTAATTATAGCTGTATTGATACCTGCAGCATTTCCATACATGATTTCCGGCTTTAAGCAGGGTTGGGCATTTGCATGGAGAGGCGTAATTGGCGCTGAACTGTTATTTTCTTTCCTAGGATTGGGATTCCTGTTAAATGCAGGACGTTCACTTAATGATGTCTCCCAAGTCATTTCAATAATGATTGTAATAATGGTAATTGGTCTTGTTATTGATACAGTTGTCTTCAAAAAATTAGAAAACAAAGTAATGTCAAGATGGGGATTACAATAATACCTGGAATTATTTTTTTATATTTTTACCTTTAGTGATACTACAAACGCACATACAATGATTGCAATTGCAAAATACATAACTACAACATAGTCAAATGCAAATGCAATACTTCCTGCAATTATAGGACCTAATACCATAGCAATTGATAATGTAGAACTAAAAATTCCAGTTGATGTAGAATGTGGATTATTCTCCATTAAGTGAAAGTTCCCCCCAATGAATAAGAACGCCCAAGTTGCACCAACAAGTGCCATAAATGGCATTGCCATCCACCAATCTGTAATTACTGATAGTCCAACAAATACAAATACTGTACAACCAATTCCAATTTTGAATTTTGTTATATTTGAGAAATTAATTCGACTTGCCATTAAATTCATTAAGATAAATGCTGTCAATGTATTTGCAACATAGATAATTGATATTTGATACAGTTCAGCACCTAATTTTTCTATTAACATTAATGGAAGAATAGTCCATACAGCTGCTGCTCCAATATGTCTTAGTAATAATGACAAAAATAGGAACTTATTTTTTATAATAATTTTCTTTGTAGTTTCTGATCCTAACTCTTTTTCTTGCGATATATTTGGTAACTTGATTGTAAATATTAATCCAATAATAAATGAAGCTGCACTAATCAAGAAAATTAATTTTAGATCATTTGTAAATCCAGCAGCTGCAATTCCTACAAGCCATCCTAATGCATGAAATGAAATTATAGTCGCTGCTCTTTTTTTCTCAACATTTAACTCATATGCATATGCAATCATTGCAGGAATCATGATTCCACTTGCAATTCCTGCCCCTATTCTTGCTAGAAATAATAAAGCAATATCATCTGCAAAATAATGTAATCCAAAGGCTGCTGCACATCCTATGAAGCCAATTCTGATGAATTTGAGCCTAGTTCCTTTCTTGTCTGAATGTCTGCCAAAATAAATTTCAGATAAAATCTGCGCAAAACTAAACGAGGCTATAATGAGTCCAATCTCAAGGATAGAATCTGTGACACCTTTTGCAATTATGGGCATAAATATAAAAATAATAGAGATTCCTGCGTGTTGAAAAAAGGTTGCACTACGAACTAAATTGGTTACATGTACCTTTTGCATAAATGTATGTGTAATTCATCTTTTACCTAATTTCAACATACGTATCAATCACCTCAATGTTTGTGAATTTTTCTGAAAAGAGTTAAACTGTGTCAGAACATTTTAAAATTAAGTTGATAGAAAAAGAACCATTTTTAGATGCATTACAAAATAGAATTTTACTTTTTGATGGTGCAATGGGAACTGAGATTCAGAAGCATGATCCAAAACCCGAAGACTTTCCAAACAATCAAGATGGTTTTAATGATGGTTTAGTGATAACACATCCAGAATGGATTAAAGAAATTCATAGAAATTATTTGGATGCAGGAGCTGATTGTATTGAAACAAATTCTTTTGGTTCAAATAAAATTAAACTAGATGAATATGGTTTTGGTGATCAAACAGTTAATTTCAATAAAAAAATTGCACAATTAGCATCTGAAGTTTGTGAAGAATATTCAGAAACCCCACGATATGTGATTGGTTGTATGGGTCCAACAGGCTTTCTTCCTAGTTCAACTGATCCTGACTTGGGACAAAAATCTCTTGATGAAATCCAAGAAGCATTTGAGCTACAATCAGAAGGATTGATTCTTGGTGGTGTAGATGCATTACTTATTGAAACAAGTCAGGACATCTTAGAAGTAAAATTAGTAATTGAGGCATGTCATAATGCCATAAAAAAGACTGGCAAGAAAATTCCAATCATTTCTAATACTACTTTGGATCAATATGGTAAGATGCTACTTGGAACAACTATTCAAGCTGCATATACCACTGTTTCTGATATGGGAATTGATGTGTTTGGATTGAATTGCTCAACTGGCCCAGTTGAGATGAATCCAAGCATAAGATGGCTTGATGAGCAAAATGAACACATTCTCTTGGTAGTTCCAAATGCTGGAATGCCTGAAAATCGAGGTGGAAAAGCAGTATACAAGATGACTCCAGAAAAGATGAGTAATGTACTAGGTGATTTTCTTGATCAATACAAAAAGGTACGAATCATTGGCGGTTGTTGTGGAACAAATCCTGAACATATCAAAGCTCTAAGAAAAGTAATTGACGAAAAAGCCAATTCTCTCAAGGGTTAAGTATTTAGAAAAACTGAGATGATTTTATAATATTGACTATTCCTCGAGTAAGTTCAGCATTAAAAGCAGTTGATCTAAAACAACTTCCAACTCCTTTAATCATTGGAGAGAGAATTAACACACAAGGTTCTCGTAAAGCAAAGAAACTAGTTCTTGCTGATGATTATGATGGTCTAGTTGATTTAGCAAGAGTTCAAGTTGAAGACGGTGCTCATTGTCTTGATGTTTGTGTTGCAACTACTGAACGTTCTGATGAGCGAGAATTTATGTTAAATCTTGTAAAAAGATTAAGTTTAGAAATTGATGCGCCACTTGTAATTGATTCAACTGACCCTGAAGTTATTGAAACAGCAATAAAACAAATTCCTGGAAGACCAATTATTAATTCAATTAATCTTGAAGGAGATGGTAGTAGATTTGCAAAGTTAGCACCAATAATGGCAAAGTATGGATTGCCTTCTATTGCATTATGCATTGGACCAAATGGTATGGCCAAAACTCCAGAACAAAAAGTAGAAACTGCTGAACTTCTTTATGAAACTGGAAAAAAATATGGATTAAAAATTGAACAATTTATTTTTGACGTTCTTACATTTACTTTAGCTACAGGTGAAGATGAATTTCTTGATGCAGGGAAAAATACTCTGGAGGGAATTCGTCTTGTTAAAGAAAAATTTCCAAATTCATTTACTACTTTGGGTCTCAGTAACATCAGTTTTGGTCTTGCTCCATATGCAAGAAAAATTATTAATTCAGTATTTCTGTATCATGCACTAAAGTCTGGACTTGATACAGTTATTGTAAATGCTAAAGAAATTGTTCCTTATGGTGAGATTGATGAGAAAGAACGAAAACTTACTGAAGATTTAATTTTTAATACTCATCCAAATGCACTGTCTGAATTAATTTCTTATTTTGAAAATGTAGGTTCCCAAAGTACTTCTGCCAAAAAAGTTGATGTTGATCCTTCTTGGCCTCCTGGAAAACGTGCTTACTTTAGGATATTAAATAGGCTCAAAAATGGAATTCAAAATGATGTTGTATCTGCAATTGCAGAAAAACTAGGTAAAAATGAACTAATAAAGGAAAATAATGGAATTCTATCTCTTGATGCCCCTCAAGAAACTACACATGATGGGGCAATTAGAACTCTCAATGAAGACTTGCTTCCTGCAATGAAAGAGGTTGGTGATAAATTTGGTGCTGGTGAATTGATCTTACCATTTGTTCTCAAGTCAGCTGAGTGCATGAAAGCAGCAGTTGATGAACTTGAGAAGTATTTGCTAAAAAAAGAGGGAGTAAGTAAAGGCAAACTTGTTTTGGGAACCGTTTATGGTGATGTGCATGATATTGGAAAGAACTTGGTAAAGACAATCTTTCAAAATAATGGTTATACAGTATATGATTTGGGAAAACAAGTTCCATTACAAAAATTCTTGGAAAAAATTGATGAAGTCAATCCTGATGCCATAGGTTTGTCAGCATTATTGGTTTCAACTTCAAAGCAGATGCAGTTTTTTGTAGAGCATGCAAGAAAAAATAAAATGACTCTACCAATTTTATGTGGAGGTGCTGCAATTAACACTAACTACATTAACAGAATTGCAAAAATGGATGGAATCTATGAACCTGGTGTATTTTATTGCAATACAATGTTTGAGGGACTAAAAACAATGGATATTTTAGTTTCAGATAAAAAATCAAAACTTTTGGCTACATGGAAAGAAAAGATAGAAAATTGGAAAGAAAAATCCACAGCTCTAGTAGATTCAGCAAACCTTCCAAAGAGTGATATTAAATCCGTAGACTCTCCAACCCCTAAAAGTATTGGAGAACCAATTCGTCTAAAGGCTGATCAAATCAAGATGGATGAAGTTTGGCAGTTGATTAACAAAAAATCGCTTTTCAAGCTATCTTGGGGTCTTAGAGGAAAAGCAGGCTCTGAATTAGAGGAAGAGCATGAAGATTTGTTAAACCAATGGAAGATTCGAATTATAAGAGAAAAACTCTTCGAGCCTGAGATTGTCTATGGATATTTTAGATGTCACAATAAAAATGAAAAGTTACTTGTTGAAAATCCAACAGGTGATGATGTTGAATTTAATTTTCCACGTTCCACCAAACCTGAACATCTCTGTCTGACTGATTATTTTGGAGAAGATGACATTGTTGCATTCCAATCAGTAACTGTGGGCAACAAAGTAGTAGAAATCATAGAACAATGGAACAAGGAAGACAAGTATACTGATGCTTACTATTTGCATGGGTTGGCAGTTGAAGTAGCAGAAGGCTTGGCAGAGTGGATTAATCAAAAAATTAAATCTGAATTAAAATTGGAGCAAGGTGGACTCAGATACAGTTGGGGATTTCCTAGTTGTCCTGACGTATCACAACATCATTTAGTTTGGAAACTTTTACAACCTGAAAAATCTGGAATGACATTAACTGAATCTGGTCAAATTATTCCTGAACAATCAACTGCTGCAATTGTCATTCATCATCCCAAAGCAAAATACTTTGTACTTTAACTAAATGATTTTTCTAAAAATTTACACAAACCATTAAAATCATTGGGTGATGTAATTAACACATCTCCTGTAATTTTATGTACTTTTTTCACAAATTCTTCAAATTCTTGACCGTATGATGAAAACTCTAAATTCAAAAATTTGGCAGATTTTTGATTTTTTTCAGAAGGAAATAAAATGATTGGAATTACTGAAAATCCTTTTAGATTATCAGAGAGATTCTGTACTTGTTCTAGATTTTGAACCACCTGTGTCATGAATCCCTTAGGCTTTGCCTCCAATTTTTTTCTGATTTTAGAAAAATTGGGGATATTTGAAATTGAAAGATACAAATCAATTTTTGAATCTATATCTTGCTCTCTTAATTTCTTTACAACTGTACTTGGGATCTGACCTAAATTTGGCTTTCCTGTTTGTGATGGATCCCCCATGAGTACCAAAATACCTGAAAAGCCTATGTCAATACAATTGTCAACAAACTCTGCAATCTCTTTTTCACTTTTGTCTCTAACTCTTAGACTAACTGTAATTGGTATATCTGAAATTTCTTTTCTAATGATCTTTCCAACTTCAATTGGTGAGACCCTTAGATTTCCTAACACATTTTCTGTAAGATGTATTGCATCGCATCTTTTTGAAATAATTTTTATTTTTTCGATAAATTTTGCAATTGATTGATTTGTATCTACATCTGGTAAAATCTTGGGCGGATTAGCTTCATATCTTATTGTCATATTGCCATTTTTTTTATCCTTGGTTAAAACCTTTGAATACCAAAACCCAAATAAAATTGTAGGAAAGAAACAAGATGCTTTTAGATGATTTAAAACTACTACTTTCGAGCCCCATAAATCCTATGATAAAAACTGATGGACGGTACAGATTGGCATCAGTTCTTGTAATAATTTATGGAAAAGAACCAATTGTTATAATGACTGAAAAACCAAAACATATGAAATTTCATGCAGGTGAAATTTCATTCCCTGGCGGAAAATTGGATGTTGGCGATTCAGATCTTTTACAAACAGCATTACGTGAAACAAGTGAAGAAATTGGACTTGAAATTACAAAAGATCAAGTGATTGGTCAACTGGAACCTGTTGTTACTTTGAATTCTGGTTTTTTAATTTTACCCTTTGTTTCAGTTATTGATGAGATTCCATCACTTGCCGCAAATTCTGAAGTTGAAAAAATTTTTCATATTACACTGGAACCCTTTTTGAAAACCATGGCAAATGACCAAAACCCATCTCATAACATCATTCAAGAAATGTACACTTTTGAATATCATAATCAAATAGTGTGGGGTGCATCAGCTAGAATCCTGAGACAAATACAAAATCTTCTAAAACACTGAGATTCATTTAAAAAGAGCTCTTCGCGCCTGAACATTCATGGCTGCACGTAAGTCTTCTCCAAGAAAGATTCGTTTACTAAAAAAAACAAGACAGGCAGTACCAGTCCCAGCTTGGATCATCCTCAAAACAAAACGAGCTGTTAGAACAAATCCAAAACGTAGAGCTTGGAGATCAACCGATGTGGAGGTGGGATAAATGTCTCAAGAACTAGAAAGAGTTTATACAATTAATCTAGGTAAAGTTTTACTCTCTCAATCACAACACAGAGCTGTTAGAGCAATTAACATGATTAGAGAATTTGCTCGTCATCATATGAAAGTCGAGGAAATTAAAATTGAAGAAGAATTGGCTCATCAAATTTGGGCAAGGGGAGTTCGAAGTCCTCAAAGAAAAATTCGAGTTAGAATGAGTAAGACAGACGAAGGTTATGTTCTTGTTTCTCAATATGTTGAAGAAGAATCTGAAGAAACTCCTGAAAAAGATAACAAAAAAGTTGAAGATAAAGTAGATAAATCAATCATTGAAACCAAAAAAGTTGAAGACAACGTAGAAAAACCATCTAAGGAAGCACCAAAGAAAGAAAAACCATCTAAGGAAGCACCAAAGAAAGAAAAACCATCTAAGGAAGCACCAAAGAAAAAATCAAAAAAATAGTTTCTTTCAAAAAATTTTAATTTTTAAAAAAATTATTTTATTCTAGTTGGTATAGATCCAATTTACAATCAATGCTACAATCTGGTGTAGCCCAATCAAGTGTATCTTCTTGTGGAATTATTCCAAGAGGATCATAGTTGTCAAACTTTGTCATTCCTTGAATAGCAGATAGCATTACTATTTTAGATTCATTAGAAGTTGATGTAATATCTATTTGTGAATTACTTTCATTTAGAATTCCACTGGTAAGATTTGTAATTGAGTTTATAACTCCAACAGGAATATTATTTCCTCCAACTACATACAACATTGAGCGTTTTACTGTATTTGGTGGGGCATTTCCATAGAGCATTTTCAATGAATCTCTAAGTGAGTCTTCAATGTTTTGTCCTTCTTTGCTTGTTGTGAGTATGTTTGTTTCAGATAATATTTCCGATGAACCCAATGATTCTATTACGTGCATAATTGCAGAGTTTGCAATATCATAACATGCTTTAGGACTCAAATCTGGATTACTTTCAAGTAACGAATCATTATCAAGTACAATTGTACATTCAGAGTTCTCTCTAACTCTTTTTAGGGATACCCCCGAATTAAAAATTCTATCTTTTTCATATTTGAAAGGCATAATTGCAAATGAAATTAATCCTTTATTCATTTCCTTACACATCTCTGATACCACTGGGGCCATAGCAGAACCTGCTTTTCCAGCTAAGTTACTCATCAATATTACTGTGGCATAACCTTCGATCTTTGATTTTATTTTATCAGCAACCTTGTAAGTTGAACCTCTGATTAATTGAACAGAAGGATTCACTACAAAATCTGTTGAAACATGAATAGACGAGTTTTCTGATGAGAAATCTTTTACATCATTGCTAATCAAAAGACAATCAGAATTAATGGAATCTTTAGCTTTAACTGCTAATTTTGAGCCTATGCCACCTAAACCTATGACTAAAATTGGTTCTTTCATTTGAAAACTCATTTCAGATCATATTCTTTTGATTTAGATAAAAAACCTTCTTACGTTTTTTAAATCAAATTTTAGATCTAAAAAATTTAGCTTGCGATCTTTCCAAGAAGACTGTTTACAGTAACATCTGTAATTTCAACTGTATGTGATTGACCAATGTTTACTTCATTTTGAACAAAGATAGGCTTGTAAGCAAAGTTTCTGCCTTTGATACCCTCATCTATCTTTTCATCAAATAGAACTTTACCTATCCAACCGATCCACTTTTTGTTATTTTCTAATGATATTTTATTGATCTGCCCAAAAATTATCTTACTTCTTCGTTTGACTTCTGTAACATCAATTTGTTTCCATTTAGCTGCTTCGGTACCAGGTCTTGCACTGTACTTTGATAGATTTACCATATCTGGTCTTGTTTCACTAAGCAAATTCACTGTTTTTTGAAAATCTTCTTCAGTCTCTGAAGGAAATCCAATGATAACATCAGTTGAAATTGTAAAGTCCCCAAATCTCTCTTTTACCTTTTTCACAATTTCTTTAAAAGTACCAACAGTATGACCTCTTTTCATATCATGGAGTACTTTGTTACTTCCACTTTGTACTGGAATGTGAAGAAATTTGAAGACTTTGTCATTATCAAAAGATTCTATTAACTCTTCTTTGATTCTTGGCATATACATTGGATTCATCATGCCAACTCTAATCATAAAATTATCTGGAATCTCTACAACTGCATTTACTAGTGATGGTAGATCAGTTCCAATATCAAATCCATAGCAACCGTTGTCAGTAGATGTCAGCCAGATTTCTTTACACCCCTCGTTGATTTCTGTTTGTACTTGTCTAACAATATCTCCTAATCTATAACTTGAAAGATCTCCTTTGGATAATTTAGTCTGACAAAATGTACATTCACTCATACACCCACTTGCAATCTCTACTATTCCAACTACTAGATTTAATCTGACCTTTGGAAGTCCAACCTTTGATAAATCAGAGTCTTCCAATGAAATCTGTTTTTTGCCATTTAATGCTGAATCAATTACTTGAAGTGTCTTTCCTAATGAGTTGGGTCCTAGCAGACTAGCATTTTCTGCAAACTTTTCAACAGTTTTCTGTTCTGCTTTTGGAAAACATCCTGCTACAACTAATGGTTTTGATTTTAATGATTTTATTCGATGTATCATCTTATTTGCAGTAACATCTTTGACGGAACATGTAACTATAATATTTAGATCAGACTCTGAAGAATTATCAACTAATGTATGACCACCATTTAGAATCAGTCCTGAAATCATCTCTGAATCTGCAAAACTAGCCGAACATCCATAAGCTTCTACGAAAATCTTTGCCATAATCTATTCAAATAAAGAGTTGATTTCTTTATTACTCAATAATTTCTTTGAAACAACTAATTCTCTAATAGTCTTTCCAGTTTTTAGTGATTCTTCAAAGAGTTCTGCAGATTTTTGATATCCAATTTTTGGAGTTAATAATGTAACAATTACTGGACTATTTTCAATATTCTTACGTAATTTGTCTTTGTTTGCAGTAAGTCCATCAATTAGATTTGCAGAAAATATTGGTAAGAAATTTTTGAGCATATCTGTTGATTCTAACATACACTTTAGCATTACGGGTAACATTACATTAAGCTCAAACTGTCCACTTTGCACTGCATAAGAAACTGTCGTATCATTTCCAATTATATTAAAACAAATCATGTTCATACATTCAGCTAAAGAAGGATTCACTTTTCCAGGCATAATGGATGAACCTGCATGCACAGTAGGAATTCCAAGTTCTGCCAATCCTGCAATTGGACCTGATGCCATTAGTCTGATATCATTTGCAATCTTTCCAATCTCTAGTGCCAAATTTCGTAAAGAGCCTGATAAATTAGCAACTGCAAACCTACTTTGCAAACCATACTGCATATCTTTTTCAGGTTTTAGTGAAAGTTTAGAAATTTTTCCAAGTTCAGCTACTACGATCTTTCTGTAACCTTTTGGTGTATTTGCACCAGAACCTACAGCTGTTCCTCCAAGAGCAACATTTTGTAACTCTTTTTGTGATGCAACAACTTCATTTCTTGCTTTGGTAATTGATGTTACATAAGCTGCAAATTCGCTACCTAGTGTTACTGGTAATGCATCCATTAGGTGTGTTCTTCCAATTTTCTTAAATGATGAAAATTGTTTTGCTTTTTTAGATAGTGATTTTATCAAAATGTCAATAGCAAAAATTGTCTCTTTAAGATTCATTAAAATTGCAACATGCATGGCAGTTGGAAACGTATCGTTACTTGATTGTGACATGTTTACATGATCATTAGGATGCATGAATTGGTATTGCCCTTTCTTTTTATGTAGTATTTCTAGTGCAACATTTGCGATGACCTCATTGGAATTCATGTTAAATGCAGTACCTGCACCCGAGTTGATCATATCTACCACAAATTGATCAACATATTTTCCAGCCAAGATTTTATCACATGCAGAAACTATGGCCTTTCCACGTTTTGTATCAATGGATTTTGTTTTCATATTTGCTAATGCTGCAGAACGTTTAATCATTACAAATGACTTGATCAAATTTTTATGGCTTTTATTTCCTGTAACGTAATACTGTTTGATTGCTCTTCCAGTAAATGCTCCATAATATGCGTCATATGGGATTTTAACTTCACCAAGAGAATCCTGGTCTAATCTAAATTTCATGTTGACTTTATAACAAATTATCTCCTATTATTCATTCTTTTTTAGATGATTTCATAATTTCCTACTCTCTGATAAATGCCAATTATTATATAGGAATTGTAAATCATCGTGTTTAATGAATAAGCGTTATAGTATGCTCTTTACAATTGCAGCAGTAGCTGTAATAGGAGCAACCTTATTCGGAAGCACATACACACAAACCCAAATTAGCGGACAATCACTTGACATGTCTAAAATGGACATTGATGTGATGGATCAAATCCGTCAAATGGGAGGTTTACAGCTTGTAATGCCTCAAGCATTCGCAGAAACTGATTGTGGTGCACTTGAAAATACTGGACGCAAAGTAGTTGAGTTTAATCTAACTGGTGAAAGTGTCTCACTTCCAATTATGGGAGGAGAATCTTACAACGCCATGACCTTTAGTGGACAAGTCCCAGGACCAACACTAAGAGTTACACAAGGTGATGTTGTAAAAATGACACTTACCATTCCAGA
>JADFLN010000033.1:0-642 GCA_022564385.1 Nitrososphaerota archaeon
GTAGGTTTGGTCTCTGTAGACTCTGTAGGTTTGGTCTCTGTAGACTCTGTAGGTTTGGTCTCTGTAGACTCTGGTGGTTTGGTCTCTGTAGACTCTGGTGGTTTGGTCTCTGTAGACTCTGGTGGTTTGGTCTCTGTAGACTCTGGTGGTTTGAGATTTGATTTGTCTTCATGTACAGAATTAATTGACGTGGTCGTTAGCTCATCAACATTAATTGTTTGAATATTTTTCTCAAATGACTCTTCTTTCATGAAATTTAGAGGGTTATTACGATCAGTAGTGATTAATTTTATGTCAGTCAAAGCAGTTTCAAAAGAAGTGGAAATAACTTCTATCTCCTCTTTAACAGTAGTAAGATCTTCTTTGAATTGATCAAAATCTGTTTTAATTGTTTGTATGTCATTTTCTAAAGGCTCCATTTTTTCCATTATCATTAAACTAGTATCGGTATTTTCTGAAGAATTTTCAACAAATTCAGATGCATTTGATTCTCCCTCTGCCAACAAAGATTCAATCTCTGAATTTCCATCGGTACTTTTCTCTGTTGGTGCTGCTGCCAACAAAGATTCAATCTCTGAATTTCCATCGGTACTTTTCTCTGTTGGTGCTGCTGCCAACAAAGATTCAATCTCTGAATTTCCA
>JADFLN010000033.1:652-14078 GCA_022564385.1 Nitrososphaerota archaeon
CTCTGAATTTCCATCGGTACTTTTCTCTGTTGGTGCTGCTGCCAACAAAGATTCAATCTCTGAATTTCCATCGGTACTTTTCTCTGTTGGTGCTGCTGCCAACAAAGATTCAATCTCTGAATTTCCATCGGTACTTTTCTCTGTTGGTGCTGCTGCCAACAAAGATTCAATCTCTGAATTTCCAGAATTAATTGAACCTGAAACCATAGCATCAATTGATTCATCAGATGATTCTGATGTCTGGCTTTCAAAAGAAGACCCAACTGTTTTCTTTCTTTTAATGGATTTTAATGACAAATTTTTTAATTTGATTTTTTTTCTATTCAGACCAACAATTATTATTATTAAAGGTAAAACTATACTAACCAAGAAATTTTGTCCTTCAAAAAGAAACTGAGGAAACAATTCATACAGAACAAGAAAGTACATTGCAAATGCAGAGATGATGATAATTTTTAAATTGCTTTCGCTTACTTTGAATTTAGAAAAAATAGTTAATGGGAGGGGCAAAAAGCACCTAACCCAAATCTACTATTGTAGTTGTGATTGTTGGAACTTGTCTCTCTATTGTCAAGGACGCACCAGTTGGAACAATTATTTCTGTTCGTAGCGTGTCTAAAGATGATGGTCTTTCATCTGGACTAGTTGCTGAATAAACTATTGCAAGAACGGCAGTTTCACCTTGTTCAAGAATATCATTACTGGTACTTTCTTGTGTGAAGTAGATGAATGCACGAGTCTTTGTTGGAGTATCTCCTGCGATTGGATCTTGATCAATGTCAGTGAATGCCTCTCCATTTGCAACATCAGTATTAGCTTTTGCCGCAGCTATTGCTGAAGTTAGACTTTTGTATTCTCCACCTGCTAGTGTTCCCACATAGATATTGTCATAATCTACTGAATTGCTTAGATATTTAACAGCAGCAGTATTAGCTTCTAAATTTACTGTTCCACCACCAGTTGCAATCTTAATTGGAAACGCAATCATTTTTAGTTTACCAGCGGATGTATCACCAGATCCTATTACTTTGCCAGCAATCATCATGCTACTGCTTGCTTCGTTCAAGCTAGAAATAATAGTCGTCTTTGCCTTTTGTGAAGTAGCGAATCCCATGTTTAGTACAACAAATGCTAGTGCTGCAGCAACGATTACAAATGCAATCATAACTATTGCAGACTCTACACCGATGACTCCGCGATGAGAATGTCGTGTTCCTTTTCGTTGTAATTTCATTGATAGAAAATAGGGGCATGGAAGTATATCCTAGAGTGTGTTTGGTGTGATCAAACACTAAAGTGTAAATTTAAAATTAATAATAATTTGTGTGAAAATAAAACTATCCAATAATTAATACTTTATGAGTAATATTTGGTATGTATCTTTCTATAGTTAAGGTTGCACCATTTGGAACAATTATTTCTAAACTAATTTTCTCTAATGCATATGGTCTATCATTAGAGGCAAATGCCACTGCCAAAATTGCATGCTCACCTAATTCTAAAATTTGATTTGTGTTTAATCTCTTTGCCCAATATACGAATGCACTAGTTTCAGTAGGTAGCGTCCCATTAACAGGATTGGCTCCATTAAAAGCATCAAATGCAGAATCGGTTTCTAGTTCTGCTTGCCTAAATGCCAGAACTGATTGTCTAAATATATCCGTAGTAATGGGACCAGCATAGATATTATGATATTGAACAGACTTTCCAATATAACTAATAGAAATGGAATCTGAGGAAAAATTTACCGAGTTTCCGGATTGAGAGATTTTAAGTGGTATGGTTGTAGCATTGATTCTTTGAACAGAATTACATCCAGCATTAGAAGTAATACAACCAACTGCACTGATAGTTCCAGATACGTTCATACTACTGCTTGCTTCTTCCAAGCTAGAAGTGATAGCCCCCTTTGCTTTTTGTGAAGTAGCGATTCCCATGTTTAGTACAACAAATGCTAGTGCTGCAGCAACGATTACAAATGCAATCATAACTATTGCAGACTCTACACCGATGACCCCACGATGAGAATGTCGTGTTCCTTTTCGTTGTAATTTCAATGTATGAATGAATGCCCAGAAAGAGTATATTCTAAAGCATGTATGTTGTAAACAAACAATATTAATTTAAAAAATTAAAAAGAATAAAAATGGAAAAACCAGGGTTAGTGGTTTAACCTAAATCTACTACTTGTGTGGTTATTACGGGTACTTGACGTTCTACGGTTAGTGAAGCTCCGGTTGCTACAATTATCTCAACTCGAATCTTGTCTAATGATGCAGGTCTATCTCCAGATTTGTATGCTATTGCCACTATTGCATGCTCACCTTGATCTAAGATTGAATTGGTGTTAGATTGTACAGACCAGTAGATGAATGCTGAAGTATTTGGCGATGCAACTTCACCGGTGATTGGATGTGATGAATTAAAATCATCAAATGCTGCACCTGTTTCTGCTGTTGCTTGTGTAAATGCAAGTGATAATGATCTGTATTCTGCACCAGTAATTGGACCAGCATAAATGTCATCATACTCTACACTATTACTGAGATATTTTATCGCTGTAATAGCTACGTCTAGATCAACTGCCTCCCCACCAGATGTGACTTTAATTGGAAATGCAGTTGCATTAAGTTTTGGAGATGTTGCACATCCAGATTCACCTGAATCAGAGGTACATCCTACGCCAGTAACTTTACCAGAAAGTTGCATGCTACTGCTTGCTTCCCCAAGTCCAGCAATGATGGTAGTTTTAGCCTTTTGTGAAGTAGCGAATCCCATGTTTAGTACAACAAATGCTAGTGCTGCAGCAACGATTACAAATGCAATCATAACTATTGCAGACTCTACACCGATGACCCCACGATGAGAATGTCGTGTTCCTTTTCGTTGTAATTTCATTGATAGAAAATAGGGGCATGGAAGTATATCCTAGAGTGTGTTTGGTGTGATCAAACACGTTTTAGTAAATTAATTTTGAGGAGAGTTTAAGAAAAAAACTAAAGAATCAGAAATTTGTTTTTGGGTAACAAGCCCGTTTCCGTACCAACATAATAATTCTTTATACCAATTTGGAACATGAACTCCTTCAAAAACAAAGTCAGAATTAGATTCAGAATCTTGACAAAATTCTAAAGACTTTGATTTTAATTCATCATCTACGGGGTTGAGTGGAATTTCTAACGAAAGTTTTGTTGATTCACTTGGAATGCCATATACCAATTTAAGTACATAATTTTCGTCATGCCCCCAAATTGGACTTGAGATATCTATCGAAATATCAAACGATGCATCAGATTCAAATAAGTAAATTTTTTGAAAAATAAGATTATTTTTGCTATCAAATATCAAAATTTCATATCTAATGTTTCCAAAATCAGAGTGTACCAACCCACTAATTAATAGTGTTTCAAAGTTTAGAATTTCGTAAGAAATATTTAATGTGGAATAATATATGCCAGGTCTATCTTCAAAAAAGATTTTACCAGTATACCACGGATGTATTTCACAAAAATAATAATATGCACCATATGACTCAAAGTCTAAAGTAACAGAAGATCTTTCTCCAGGAGACAAAACATCAGTAGAAAAAAATGTACCAGAGTAATCAGGATGTTGAGGAACACCGCTTACAATTCTATGCGCAGTTGAATCTTGATTTATCCAAGTTACTTTATCACCAGAACTTATTGGGAGTTCAAGTGGCTTGAACAATTCATCTTTTTCAAGAGCTTTGTATGGATTTAAAAAAACACCCCAAGAATTTTCAGCATGTGCAGATGATATTATAACAGGTAAAATCAAGAATATTCCAAAGAACAGTATAATGAATTTTGAGGTCATTAAATAAACACCAAACTTTTATGATTTGTAGTATTGTCTGATCAAAATAAACAAAATGAAAAATTAAGAAACTTGGCTAAATTTGAAAATTAGCCAAGATCTACTATTACTGAGGATATGTTAGGAACGGTACGCTCTATTGTTAATGGTGCGCCTGTTGGAAGAATCACTTCTAATCTAATTACCTCAAGAGATTGTGGTCGCTCACTTATACTGAATGCAATTGCAAACATTCCGTGTTCACCTTGGTCCAAAATGAAGTTGTTATTTCTATTTACGTTAAAATAGAATATTGCTTTTGTTTCATTTGGTGAAGTCCCGTTTACAGGATTTGATGTTATGTAACCAGCAGTTACTGCAGCTTGAAAAGCACTTGCCATAGTATCATAAGTCCCATCAGTTAGGGCACCAGCATAGATATTTCCATGGTCTATACTATCACCAATATAACGAATAGCAGCATTTGCAGGATTAAGATTAATTGATTCCCCCCCAGATATAATTTTCACTGGAATAGCTGTAGCATTAAGTTTTGCTGCATTTATATCTCCACTACCGATGACTTTACCTGCAATGATCATTGCTGCATTTGCTTCATCAGAACTTGCAACTATGGCTTGTTTAGTCTTTTGCGTAGTTGAAAATCCCATGTTTAGTACAACATATGCTAGTGCAGCAGCAACGATTACAAATGCAATCATAACTATTGCAGACTCTACACCGATGACTCCACGATGAGAATGTTGCATTCCTTTTCGTTGTAATTTCATTATTTATCAAAGTGGGACATATAGGTATATCCTAGAGTGTGTTTAGAGTGATCGTACAACCCAACAACAATTAGATGTCTGTTTGTAAAATACATACAGTAATTAAATATGGATCATTTTGAAACCTAATTGATGATAATTCAACAACACCAGAGATCTTTTGGAATTGATCGTAACAATAGATCAATTATAAATATATCAATTACGGATAAATGAAGACATGTTGAGTAAAGATGAAATTTATTCTTCATTGACTCATTTTGGATTAGAAGAAATTGATGCAAAAATATACGTCGGTTTACTTCAGATGAGTTCCGTAACTGTTGGTACAATGGCACAAAAATTGAATGTGGATAGAGGAAAAGCATATAGATCGCTGAACAAGCTTAGAAACATTGGGGTTATTTCTACCACCTTTTCAAATCCCACAATCATAAATGCTGTAAAGCCATCTGAGGCACTAACAAATGTGATACAAAAAAAGGAAGATGAAATCATCATATTGCAGAAATTAGCAAGGCCTCTAATAGAAAATCTAAAGAATTATGAGAAAAATACGGTTCCTACAGATATATCATCATTCTCAATCATTCAGGGAAGATCCAATATCTATACTCGAATTGGAAAACTAATTCAAGAATCAACAAATAAGATCTTTATTATAACTACTTCTGAAGATTTGATGAGAATGTACCACACATCCATACCAGATAAAATCTACAACAAAGTTAATTCTGGTGGCGATATCAAGATTGTTACTAATGAGTGTGATACAAAAATGATGGAGATTATTGAACAGTTAGGAACACTAGACGTTAGAATTGGAAAACTCCCATCAAAAAGTAGAATGATTGTAGAATCAAAACGTCAACTGATCATGTCAGGCGCAATGAAGGAATCTATGGATCTTAATGACGAAGTCGACTCGATTATGTATACCAATTCTGCAGAAATGGTTGAAAATATGTTCAGCTTATGCACTCATCTATGGAAAAAGTCAAAACCAATGAAAGCAATTCTTTCCCATTAATTTTTTTTATTTTTGTTTCATTAATTCTATGAATTCAGTCGTATCTGAAATGCTTTCAAAAATTATTTCATTAGATGCAATTAATCTAAAAATTTCACTGGATTTTATTATCTTTGATAAAATTTCAATTGATTGTTTTGTGTTACCTTGCAACATTTGAATTTTTGATTTTTGATATTGTGCAAAATTATAAAGAGGGGTTGTTTCTGGAATTTGTTCTAAGCAAAGAATGGATGAATCATATTTTTGTTGAGAAAAGAATGCAATTGATTTTTTAAAAATTATATTAGAATCAAATGGTTTTTTCTCAAGTGCACTATCAAAAAAATCTATTGCCTTTTCATAATTATTTAAAATGATGTGAACTTTGCCCAATTCATACAGTGCTTCCACATTTGTGTTATCATGTTGTAATATTTCCTTATAGATTTGTCCCGATTCTTCATGGCGCCCAAGAATCGACAACAGGTGAGATTTTCTTTTTAAAAGTGATTCTGATAATGTTGATTGAGATAGAAGTTGGTTGATATAAAATAAAGCATCCTCATAATTTCCTACTTTTAATGAAAGTTCAGCAGCACTCTCCAATGCCTCAGAGTTTTTGGGTTCCAATTTAAGAATGATACCTATACATAATAATGCCTCATGAAATTCATTTTTTTGAGCAAAGATTTTTGCTTTATACAAAAGAGCCACATTGTTTGTCTTTGTTTTTTCCAGAATCTTGTTAAAAACTACTAGTGCATGACTAGATTTGTTGCTGTTAAACAACAAAATTCCCTTCTTCAATATCTGATAAGTAGGATCAGGTAGAGACTCTGCAAGTTGATCACAGTACTTCACTGCCTCGTCAATTTTACCCATCTTCTCTAAAATCAAAATCTTGAAATTCATTGCATCTGCATGATTTGGTGAAATCTCCAGAATTTTTTCAAAGTGAGAAATTGCATCGTTTACTTTGCCAGCATCCATGTATGTCTTTCCCAAAAGAAGATGAGCTTCAATATGATTTGGAGATCTGTCCAAAACTTTTTCAAAATGAGAAACTGCCTCATTAGAATAATTACTTACGACATATGACTGTCCCAAAAGAAGATGAGCTTCAATATGATTTGGAGAAAGTTCTAAGAGTTTTTCTAAATACACTAGAACTTTTTGATAGTCATTCTCCTTTGTGAAAATCTGTCCCAACAGTAATAATGAATCTATGTGATCCTTATTTGCAACAATAGATTCCAAAGTTTTTATTGAATCATCAATGTTACCTGATTGTAATAATGATTTTCCTAGATAGTATTTTATCTCCAAATTTTCAGGTTCTAGATCTAGTGCATTACGAAATTGAGTTATTGCTTCTGCAAAATTCTGTTTTACAAACATAATTTTTCCTTTCATAAAAAATGCTTCTGGAATATTTTTGTATATTCTCAAGGCATCATCATAGCAAGATGTTGCTTCATCCAATTTTGAGATCTTGAAAAGACATAGGCCCTTATTACATAATGCAGAATATGATTGTGGATTTTTGACTAGGGCACTATCATAGTACCTTAATGATTTTGTAAATTTTTTGCATGCAAGAAAATAATTTGCAAGATTAAGGTCATCTGTAAAATCATCAAAATCCTCATCATCAATCTCCATTCTAATTCTCTCTCTGGATTCTAATAATTTCTCAATTTTTGACCTAACATCAGTATCTAATTTGGGTAATTTTGGAAATAATGACCTAAGAGAAATGTGATTTTCATCTAAAATACTGCCTATAAGACCATTAACCATCTTGAATTTAACCAATGCAGAATTAGCAGACATTTCATACAATAAGATTTTTAAACTAATATCATTCTGTACGTTCGGTTTGCTTGAACTGTAAATTATTTATGTAATATATCTGTGCGTTCAATTTATTTGAACTGTAAATTATATGATTTGTTAGAGTTTTTTATATATTGAAATTATTTTTATTGGGATTATTTTTTCTGTTGTTTTTTACAATTATGGATGAAACATTTGCGATAGAAAGTGAATATGAGATTGGATATAAAATCCTGCCTGAAAAAATCCATAAAAATGACGTAGTGATAATAGAAGTGTATAAGACCATACAAGGACAAGTATCACTTGAAAAAATTCAGGATCTAAAAGTAGAATCACTTGATAAATCCATCATAGATGTTCTTTATTTAGAAGAGACCCATGAATATAAAATTCTTGTAAAACTCATGGCAATGAACAAAGGTGAAACGTTTCTTTATGTTTTTGTTGAAGGTTTACCATCATTAGAAATTCCCATAACTATCTATGAAAATAATCTACCAAAACATATTTCATTGGATATTTTTCCAAGTATCCTTGATGTTGAAGATAACAATCAAGGAATATTATCAGTACTGTTAACTGATGAAAATGGAATCCCCATAAAATCTGATAAAGATTATCTGATCAAACTTAGTACTTCAAAAACAGGAGTTATATCATTTGATAATTCAAATATAATAATTTCTAAGGGGGATATTGGCATCACACAGACATTTACTTCCATAAAACCTGGAATTATCACAATCACTGCCAAAACAGGTGATCTGGAATCCTCAGAATTAGTAACAGTTGAGGAAAAACAAGAAACGACAATTGAAGTATCTATAATTCCCAAAAGCATCAGTTCCTTTACTAATTCAAACGGACATTTAATTGCACAATTATTTTCAGATGGAGAATTAACGAAAGCAACTGAAGATATTTCAGTGTATTTCGAATTTTCCTCTAATTCGACGGCTCTTAATTCTAGTTCAAATGTAAATGAACTAAATCCTATTGGTTATTTCCAAATCAACAAGGGGCAGACATGGGGACATATCCAATTTTCAATTCAAAAGGGTGTGGCAAATTCATACAATGCCACCATAACATCAAATAATCCTTTGGTGGTTGTAGAAAAAACATTTGATACCATTGACGTTGAGATGTATGGGGATAAGGAAATAAAATTTGAGGCATTGTCTGTTTTGGCAGATGGGAATAGGCAATTGATAGGGATTATTTATTTAGAGGATAGTAATGGTCATCCGGTCATTGCTAATCGTGACATTGCTGTACAGTTTATTGCATCAGACGAATCAGTTTCTATTGAAACTTCGATAATAAAAAATGGTTTTGGATCTGCACCAGTATATGGAAATATGGGCTACTTTGTACCGAGTGATAAAAATATTTCACTAAAAACTACAAATTTCAAACTTGTTGAACTAGATATTCATGGATTTGAGAAAGATTTGATATCTATGAAAACACACATGTTTACTGACACTATCCCAAATGGTGAACAACAGGAAATTATAGTTTATATGGAATCCTCAGATGGGAATTTATTTAAAATTCCAGAAAATACACAGATTAAAATTTCTGAATCTGAAATTTTTAGAATTGACAAAAATGGAATTAAAAAATTTCCGTATTTTGTTTTGATCCCAATCATAGCAGTAAATACAGGAGATGAAGATTTGATAATAAGTAGTGATGAATTTGAGACTATTATTTCACTCTCAAGTACATCATTAAAACCAGATTCATTGAGCTTTGACTATTCTGAAAAATTATTCAATGGAATTAAAGATAATTTTGTTATTCAGATATTGAATTCTCAAGGATTGCCAGTGGAAATAGATGAAAGTATTAAAGTTAAAATATTTTCTTCAGATCCCTCAATTATTGATTTTCCAAAAGAAATTCTAATTTCACCCAAATCGAGTTTTACCAAATTAGAAATAGTGCCTAAAACCTCTGGAACTGCTGAGATTTCACTAGTTTCTGAAGGTTTACCAGTATTAACAGAAGAGATCACCATACAGGAAGTTGCCCCAAGTATACAAATTACTGGCAGTAATATCGTTGACAAAGATGATTCATTCATTATTTCCATTCTTGTAAAACAAAATGGCATTCCTCTACAAAATGCAGATGTTACATGGGAATTAGAAGGTGGAATATCCACACTAGTTGAAGACAAAACAGGACCTACTGGTGAGGCTGTTGCATCAATTATCGCTATTTCTAATAAATCAGTAAAGATCCTGGCTACCATAAATAATGGGTCCCTTCAATCTGCATCTGCCACAAAAATAGTTACAATTAATGCAACTAATATTGAAATTATTAATGATATAAAATCTCAAAACTCATTTGAAAAACCAAAGATAGGTGGAATCGATCCAGTGATGATATTAATTCCGGCATTAATTGGTGGAATAATAATTTATATTAAAAAGAAGAAAAAGTGACAGAGAATATTTTGTGTAAACCAATAAATTTAAAAATTAAAGTTCTGCAAGTTGTTTTAATTCTCGTAACAACTCATAACTATTTTGAATAAGGTATTCAGGAGTGCAATTTAACATGTATCCGTTATTTATTTTATAAAACTCCCAATTATTACAAGACATATTATCAGACATGTTTGAATTATCATACTCCCAATCAAATCCACTTTTAATATCTAATTGTGGAAATGAAGGCCCTCGTTCTAAGATCATTAATTTATCTTCATAATTTATCTTGACTTTTGAATTAAATGAACCAGGGTATAAGTAAATTACATTGGGGTGCGATGTTATTGCCAAAAATTCTTTTTGTGTTACAAATTCATTATGAAGTAAAACCACAGTGTTGTACTTGTTCAGTATTTTTGGATCTTTGTCAATATCAATATCGTCAATTATGTCGTATCCTAAAAATTCCAATATCCTAAAGCTTTTAGATCCTACTGAAAAAATTGGTTCGTAAGATTCGCTAATTTCTACTATTGTACATGTTTCACAATACCCCGAATAGAAATCATGGATTCCATCCCACGAATATGCAGTTTGAGTAAGAATTGGGTACACAACAACAGTTTTTGCAGGCGTACTCAACTCATCATAATGTTCAAAATATCTAGTCTCAGGCATTTGAGAAATTCTGTAATATTCATAGTCTTCAGATACATTAATCCCATCCGAAGATC
Source organism: Nitrososphaerota archaeon (assembly GCA_022564385.1). GTDB lineage: Archaea > Thermoproteota > Nitrososphaeria > Nitrososphaerales > Nitrosopumilaceae > Nitrosopumilus. Next base: position 11,295 of record JADFLN010000033.1, read on the forward strand.
CTGTTTTTAAGATAACAATGATAGATACCATTATTATTATCGAAAATATCATTACTATTTTGTTAATTGGCATACTGTTTTTTGAACTAAGGAATACAAAAGGAACATTTTGTTCAATTTAAACAGCCACGAAAGTTTGTTCATCATGAACAGACTTCAATATATCGACACTTTGTAACTAAATAACTTCAAATGTTTAGTATGACAATTTTTAAAAATAAAACAAAGTCAACACATATCATTAAAACAAATCTAAAATCTAGACATAAATCTCCAAAATTAAAAAATCAAAAGGCAATTCTTTTAGCACAATTTGGGATATTGATCTTTTTTGTAGGTTATTTTACAGGACTTCCAGCATCATCTGGTGAAAACACAGATCAACTAAACCCAATAGGTCTTTTCAACAGTGAATATATCGTTGAAAATTTGAGAGGGGACTCTATGAATTATTATAGATATTGGAAAGTTTCGCAAGGAGCATCACTAAGTGTGAACATCCTCAACCCCATATCAATTTCTAACGAATCAATTGAAATTATAAAAAAAACTATCATGTCAACAGAGACAATTGATATTGATGATTCGTTAATGCATAAAGGCCCAAAAAATAATTTTTCAACATATTATATAGGATGGAGAGGAGCCTTGGAAGATGTACCCAAAACAAAAATTCCAATTCCAAAAAATTTTAAAATTGAAAACTCACAAAAATCAAATGGGGACATTATTGTAATCTTATCAAACATTAAAGATCGTTCAGGATATACTGGATACACAAAAACAATTCTTGATGGTAATCAAATTGTTAAGGCATTCATAACCATCTATGATATAGATTCACTCTCAAAAAGTCAACTTGAAACAATTATGAGGCATGAATTTGGTCATGCACTAGGTTTGGCACATTCTACTGCTGCAGAAGATCTTATGGCACCAGTTATTGATATGACATATCCTTACATATCTCATTGTAATATAATGGCTATTTCTGACCTATACAATGGAAATCAAGATGGAACTACAATCTGTGAAAAATGAGTTTTATTTATACAAACAAGTCTTGATAAGTTAAAAAATAAATAAAAGAAAATGGTCAGAAAATTACTAATTGCAGAAGATAATAAATTTACTGCAGTACAATATAAAAAATTCTTAGAAGCAAAAGGATACACAGTCACAGTTTTCAACGATGGTGTCAAGTGTTTTGAAAAATATAGAAGTGAATTAAAATATAATCAAGTAATATTAAAAGATAAATCTGCACCATATGATTATGTTTTACTTGATCATGATATGCCAAAAATGACTGGGGCAGAAGTAGCTAAAAAAATTTACAAACAATGTCCAAAACAAAAAATTATTTTTTTATCAGCATATGGTCAAAGTATTTTAACATCACTTGATAGTACTAAAGAAGGATTTCTTCAAATAATTCAAAAGCCATTTTCTTTAGAATTTTTATTAAAAAAAATAACACCAAAATCATTTACTAGTATAAAAAGAATAAATCAAGAAAGCAGTTTGATGACAGCTACCCAAAGTCCAGAAACTGTACGATGAATGAATATTTTACAATGAAATAATTTAAATTTTAAAATAATGACACTGTTATTCAAAAAGATACAGTGAATTTTGAAGTCAAATTTTTTGGATTTAATAATTTTGCTTGATTTTATTCAGATTTATTTTTAAAAAATACTAACGTTTTTCTTCCAACTTGATTTTCCATTTTTTAGCACCAAATCTAGGGGTTTCAAATTCCAAATGTCCTATGACTTTCTCACCTTTAAGAAGTACCTTTGCATAATCTGATTTTCTTCGGCGCAAGATCCTTGCCTTTTCTTTGTATCCGCCCTCTATCATCCTAATACCATATCTTTTTCCTACCTTGGAAATTAACTTTCTAACCGGAATAGAATCATTCGATAATGAGATCAATTCAAAGTCTCCAAAATTTTGAGTTGATATTATATAATCTTCAAGTTTAATCTCAAGTTTTAATCCTGTAGATTCTACCTGTTCTTTTAACCATGATACGACTTTTTTGCCATTGCCTTTTTCTGCACCATACACCTGATCCTTCATGTATTTTTATAATAATTTACTATTAATATGATTTTCAATTTTCTGGACTTTTTGAAATATTAACAAAAATCTCGGTATTTTGATCTCTTATTTTTCCAATTTTATTCCACAATGGCATGTGTTTAGTACTTGTTTTTCCATTGAATGTATAAGATTTGCAGCGTATATGTTCATATGTACAAAATATCTATACGCATAGGTACTTGCCTCGTTACCAGACTAAACAAATCTGCCTCATATTGGACCGTGTTAAATCATTATGGCATATCTGATAGTGATTTAAAAAAATTAAACTTATCATATGAAGAATTGTTTGAGATTTATAAAACAATTAAACAACATGAACAAGTTCGTGAATTTCTTAAAAATCTAAAGGAAAAAATTTCCTTAACAACAAAAGAATAGTCAAACATCATAGTTCTAGAAACCATCTTAAACATTTTTCAAAATTTGAACAGATTGAATTTTTTATACACACAAAACTGAATAACCCAATTGATGGTAGTATTTATGCCATCAATAACTTCAGATGGAATGTTGTATTCCTTTCGTCTCCCTTCCTTAGGGAAGGGAGAGGTTTTCAAATGCAATCTTAAAAAATATTTTAAAATAAAATACTTTTAATCATACTTGCTGAATTTATAGATTTTATCTGATATTAGACTCAAAATTGGCCTATTTTTAGATTTTAAATTG
>JADFLN010000034.1 GCA_022564385.1 Nitrososphaerota archaeon
TGGAATTGTTTGTGCAAGTGTTAATGGAATATCACCGGTACCTGGTGGAAGATCTACAATAAGATAATCTAAATCACCCCAATCAGTATCAACTAGAAATTGTTTTAAGATTCCAGAGATAATTGGGCCACGATAGATTGCTGCCTGGTGTGAATCCTGTGCAAAGAAACCAAATGAAACAACCTTTAGTCCATTTGATTCAGCAGGTTGAAGTTTGTTTTCTTCTACTTGCATGAATGCTTTTTTCATTCCAAGCATCAATGGAATGCTAGGGCCATAGATATCAGCATCTAACAATCCAACTTTAGCTCCTGTTTGAGATAATGCCAAAGCTAAATTCAATGAAACAGTTGATTTTCCTACACCTCCTTTTCCACTAGCAACGCCAATAATATTTTTGACATTTGCCATTGTAGTATCTGCTTCAAGTGAACGTCCTTCCATAACTTTTGCAGTTATTTTCATATCAAAATTTTTCAAGTCAGAAAGTTCATCAATCGCTTTTCTAACATCTTCTTCAATTTCGACATTGAAAGGGCACGCAGGTGTTGTTAATTCTAAAGTAAATTTCAGATCACCATCAGCAAGTTCTAGATCTTTAATCATTCCCATCGATACGATATCTTTTTTCAAATCAGGATCAATGACTGTGCTTAGTTTTTCAAGAACTTGATCGATTCCAACCATTGTGTAAAAAAGTCATTTTACATTATTTAAACATAAGTCAAGCAACAAAAGAAATTAACAAATATATGTAAAATCAGCAAAATCTTTGGAAATTTAAGCCTAATTCATCCAAAGATTCATAAATTGAAATTCAAAAAAAACATCACAGTTGTTTTCTATATCTACCTTAATTGATGTTGTTAGGATTCCTCCAAGCTTGTTTGGAACTACACTCAAAAAGGCTGCAATAAACATTCTCAAAGAAAAGTACGAGAGTATGATTAGTGCAGACTTGGGTTATATCATAATGATTTTAGATGCTAAAATTGATGAAATGGGAAAGATGATTGCAGGGGATGGTGGAACATTCCATAAAGTGGAATTTGAAGTATTAACGTTTTATCCAAAATTACAAGAAATTGTTTTAGGCGAAATTGTAGACATCACAGATTTTGGTGCATTTGTAAGAATTGGTCCAACTGATGCATTACTTCACTTGTCACAAGTAATGGATGATTATCTTAAAAGTGATGTGAAGTCTGGAATGATTTTAGCTAATCAAAGTGGTAGAACACTCAAAGTTGGTTCTAAACTGCGTGCAAGAATCACTGCAGTGTCATTAGGAAAAGTTGCTTCAATGGGAAAAATTGGAATTACATGCAGACAGCCATTCCTTGGTGCAGATGAATGGATTGCTGAAGAGATTAAGAAATCTGGCAGTGAAACAAGCAAGCCAAAAAAGGAAGCTGAAGTAGAGGCAAGTTAAGATGGTACGAGAAATGGCATGTAGAAAATGCAAAGCTGTAACATCAGGAAAAGTTTGTAGAATTTGTAAATCATCAGACTTGACACCAGATTGGAATGGGATTGTACTTGTAGTTGATCCAACAAATTCAGAAATTTCAAAAACTCTTGGCATTACTCAAAAAGGTAAGTATGCTATCAAAGTAACATAAAATATTCTAAATCTTTAAAATTACATTAGCATTTTATCATAATGTTGTTATTTAATTCTAAAAAACAATTATTGCAATTTCTTGCTGAAGATATAGGAAAAGGGGACATTACAAGTATTCTTTTACCTAAGAAAAAGATCTCAGTTAGAATTATTTCAAGAGAAAATGCCATAGTAGCAGGAGTAACACACGCAAAAGAAATTTTCAAACTCAAAGGATGCAATGCTAAAATTTTAAAAAAAGATGGGTCTATAATAAAACCAAACCAAACTATAATGACCATTACAGGAAATGCAGGTAAGATTTTGACATGTGAAAGAACTGCACTAAATCTACTTTCTAGAATGAGTGGAATTGCAACTCAAACAAATCAACTTGTAAAAAAAATTCCAAAGAAAACAAAATTGTATGCCACAAGAAAGACTGCTCCAGGTCTTAGATATTTTGACAAAGAAGCAGTTGAGATAGGAGGTGGTAAAAAACATAGATTAAGACTAGATGAAATGGTAATGATCAAAGATAATCATATTGCAGTTGATGATTCATTAATATCCATTATCAAAAAAGCAAAGAAGAAATATAAAAAATTTGAAGTAGAAGTTGATAATACTTTAGATGCAATTCTTGCTGCAAAAGAAGGAGTAACAATAATTATGTTAGATAATTTTTCTCCATCTCAAATAAAATCAACAATTAATGTTCTCAAGAATCAAAAATTACGAAATAAAGTAATGCTTGAAGCATCAGGTGGAATCAATTCTAAGAATATATCAAAATATGGTAAAACTGGAGTAGATATTATTTCAGTTGGTAGTATTACAAATTCTGTGAGAGGTATTGACTTGAGTTTAGAGATTTAAGAATTCAATTGTTCTAATAATTTTGAAACTGCTTCATTTTTTGGATCAATTTCTTGAATTATGTCACAGCATCGGATTACTTGTTTGTTTTCACCTAATTTCTGATGTGAGTATGCCTTCAAAAGTAAGACGTCAATATCATGAGACCCAATTTCAAGAGACCTATCAAAATAGGAAATAGCAATCTCGTACTTGTCATCCATATAGTAAATTCCACCTACAATAAACAAAACATCATGATGATTGGGAGTTTTTTTTAAATATTCTGTGCCTGATTTTAGAGCAGATGCATATTTTTTTTCTTTGACAAGTTTTTTGATTTCTTTGAACTTTTTAGTATTCGCTTCCCGTTGAGAATCTTTTGGTGTCCTACTAAATAATCCAACCAAAGTAGTCGCTCAGTTTATTTGATCTTAAGCATTCTATCAATTGCCAAACGGGCCTTGTCAGCAATTTTTTTAGGAACGGTAATTACATATCTCTCGTTTACTAATGCATCATACACTTTTTCAAGGGTAATCATTTTCATATATTGACATTCAGCTTTATCTGATGCAGGAATGAATGTTTTGGTAGGATTATCTTTGCGCATTCTATACAATATTCCAGTTTCAGTTGCAACAACAAAATTAGTTGATTTTGATTCATGAACATGTTTTAACATTCCTTCAGTAGAAAGTATTGAAATTTTTTTATCATCAAAACTTCCATCTGCAACATCATACATGAATGGAGTAGTACAACCACACTCTGGATGAATAATAAATTCAGCATCTTTCATTGAATTTAATTTTTTGGTAACGTCTTCAGGAGTAATTCCTGCATGAACATGACATTCACCTGCCCATATGCGCATATTTTTTCTTCCAGTCATTTTTGCAACATAAGATCCAAGAAACATGTCAGGTAAAAATAAAATTTCTCTATCTTCAGGTATTGTATTTACAATATTTACAGCATTTGAAGATGTACAACAATAATCAAGTTCTGCTTTAATTTCTGCAGTTGTATTTACATAACCAACCACAATAGCATCAGGATGTTGTTTCTTCCAATTTTGTAATTCATCAACAGTAATTGAGTCAGACAATGAACACCCAGCTTCTAAATCTGGAAGTAATACTTTTTTTTCAGGACTGATGATTGCAGCAGTTTCGGCCATAAATTTTACACCACAAAACAGAATTGTTTTTTGTTTAACTTTTGCTGCTTGTCTTGAAAGACCCAAAGAATCACCTGTGAAATCAGATACATCCTGTACATCTGGAATCTGGTAATTATGTGCCAAAATAACCACATCTTTTTCTTTCTTGAGTTTCAGAATCTCGTCTTTGAGTTTTGAGGACTGTTGTACTAGCATAATTCATAAAAAATTGAGCCAGTAAGGATTTAAAGAATATGAAGTAGTCTATAATTCTCTAAAAAACTACCAAATGTGACAATTATTGCCATATTAGGTACCAATCTGAATCTCATCTGAACAATATTTTCTCAGAGTTTCAATTGCAGATAAAATTGCTAACCTACTTGTTTTTGGGTTATTAGTATCTGGAAAATTCTCTATTGTAAATGTCATCTTTCCAAATTTCCCTGAAGCTTCAATGTGATGAGTATTTTTATCAGTATTTGGATCGGCGACAATTTTTACACTTGTTTTTTCACTACCTATTCCTGACAATGATAAAAGTGCAGCCACATTGATGTTTGCAGGAAACAGAGAAACAGCTTCTTTTGCTGTTCCTTGAAAAATTGTTGTGGGAGAGATAAGTGTATCTAAATTAATATCAGAATTTTCAAAAAATTTTGCACCTTTAAGAGATCTAGGATGTTTTGTTGTAGTAATAGATAATGATTCTAATTCATCTTTGATTGATTTTATTCCATCCAAGCCAGCAATTGCACCAGAAGGAAGATAGATTGTTTTTTTGAAATCCTTACAAGCATCTGACAAAATTTCATAAATAGAATCATCAAGTAATGCACCGACACTCATTATCATCAAATCACGTTTATTTTGCAAAACACTTAGTGCTACATCTTTAACAGCATCCTGAGAAGCAGCTTCAACGATAATGTGTACTGGATGCGAAGATAAGAGGTGAGAGTTTTCAACAATTTCAGGTTTTGTGTTTAATTTTGAAACAAGTTTTTCTGAAGCTGCTTTTGAAACATCATAAACATGAGTTAGAATTGCGGGAATTTTTCCAGAATCAATTGCAAGGGCAATTTGAGTGCCGATTGCTCCACAACCTAACAAACCAATTTTTTTCAATCAGCAATACTAGAAACAGTCTCTTAATTAATTCTAGTCTAACTAACACCATAAAATGAGAGTTTCGAACATAATTTAGAGAGATAATGATTTGTACCTAATCCATATGGTTTAGATAGATCAGTTTTGTCAACGTTCAGTATAACCTAAAGAATTTATTCAAACTAACGAATTGTTGTTGTGCTCAATACGGTATACAAAGATGCCATCATCAACAGAGATAAGATGTTATCAATCCTTAAAGGTCCAAAATTTGAGCAAATCTTACAAAAAGCAAGGGAGAACTGGATTGAATTTACGCCTACAAAAGAAGAAGTGGTTACGGCAGGAATTGATAGTAGTTTTAACAATACAAAGTTTCAAGGAATTGAACTTTGGGCAACAACCGCAGTTTCAATAAAAGCTGATGGAAAAATTCTAGTAGATTTTCATGATTCAGGATTGGGTTCAGATACAGATCTTTCAAGAATTGCAAGTAAAATGGAGATTGATGCTTGTGAAAAAACTGTAGATTTGGTGGACTTGGTATTGATGGATGGTTCACTACATTCTCAATTTATGACTAGACAATCATCCCTAGACGCATTAGTTGTTAAGATAATGAAGAAAAGGAATAACGTGATATTCATTGCAAAGACATCAAATACAAAAAAACAATTTGAAAGTTTAGGTTCTCTTGCGGGGGATATTTTTTACTATAATCGTGTTACACATAATCCAGGATTTAGTAAGATCTTTGTAGAAAAAAAATATGGTGTCGATAAAGTAATTTCTTCAACATTTGTAAGATTAAGTGACTCTACTCCAATAATTAAATTAGAGTTTCTAGGAGCTCAACATGATGAAGATGAGATCAAATCAACATTAAATAAATTATACAAGACTAGTGTAGGAGGATACCCATATGCATTAAAACTTGCACATAATAACTGTAAAATATCAGATAAGGAACTTGCAAAAATGGTTAGCTTGTTAGGATTAAGTAATGAAATTGGTTCACGAGAGGTATTAGGTTGAGTTTAGGTTATGTTGTAGGGGAATCAAAACCCACATTTGTAACGGCAATTACTTCTAGAGCACTGTCTGTAGGTGAATATATCAAAATAAAGTCAGATGAAGGGGAAATTCTTGGACTAGTTGAAAGATCAGCTGTATCAAGTGCTGCTTTTATGGACGTCAGAAATTTTGATGAAGCAGTAGAAAGTACTGAAATTGCAGAACTCAACAAGAGAGACAAAACATTCACGGCATATATTGGAATTTTAGGATTTTTAGAAAATTTGAGAAAAGGTCAGTCAGTTATACCCGCAATTCCACCAATTCCAGGTACAGAAATAACTCAACCAAGTAAACAAGATCTTGAAGAAATTTTTAGCCCAAAAAATGATGCATGGATAAAGATTGGAAGTCTTTTACGAAACAAAACAATTGATGTTAAAATAAATGTGGATAAGATTGTTTCAAGACATTTAGGAATTTTAGCAATGACTGGAATGGGAAAAAGTAATCTTGTCTCGCTAATTACAAAACAAATTTCAAAATTAAAAGGAACTGTGATAATTTTTGACTATCATAATGATTACACAGCTTTAAACATTCCACGCATCAATGTAATTGATGCAAAAATAAATCCTAGATTATTAGATGCGGATCAACTAGCAGAAGTTTTAGAGATTAGAGATGGTGCAAATGTTCAACAGCGGGTTTTAAGAATGGCATTTACAAAACATGTCAAAGAATCAAAAGAATTTTGGAGTAAATTAGAAAATGAAGTTGAGTTTATTATAAATTCAGAAGATAAAAAGCTAAAAGAGATTAGAACATCAGCATATAGAGTTCAAGATATTATAGAAGAAGCTCAAAGAAGATTTGAGGATATACTAGATCCAGATATTGGAGATCCAATCAGTTTCATCAAAGAGGGTCGTACAAATGTTCTTAACATATCAGAGTTATCAGAAAAACAAGCCAACGTTGCAATTGCATTTTATTTGCAACAGTTACTTAAAGATAGAAAAGACGCAAGTATTGCAAGACACGGAAGAACAAAAAGAAAAATAAATTATCAATTTAATTCACCTATGTTTGTAATTATAGAAGAAGCACATGTATTCATTCCAAAAGATCATGATACAAGTGCAAAATACTGGGCTGCAAAAATTGCTAGGGAGGGAAGAAAATTTGGATTGGGTCTAGGAATTGTATCTCAGAGACCACGAAGCGTAGATCTAAATGTACTTAGCCAGATGGGATCATTTGCCATTATGAAGATTATTCAGGAAGATGATCAGCGTCAAATAGCATCAGCAACAGAGTCCACCAGTCGTGGATTAATTTCTCAATTGACCTCACTCAATGTAGGAGATGCAATTCTTGTTGGTCAATGGACAAATCTGCCATCAATGGTACATGTTGAAGAAGTAAAAGAGAAGATAATGGGTGCAGATCAAAGTGCAGTAATTGCTTGGGCAAAAGCAGATAAAATGAAAGAAGTTGCAATAGAATCAACACAAGGACTTATTCAGAAAGATTTGTTATTAGACTAAATGTTATTTTCTCACATTTCAGATACACATTTGGGATTAGTACAGTATGGTTTAGAGGAGCGAGCACAAGATGTGTATGATGCATTTAATCAAGCAATAGATATATCAATTAATGATCATGTGAATTTTGTAATATTTGCTGGGGATATTTTTCATGAACCTAAGCCAAATGGAACAGCAATTAATCAAATGGCAAATGGATTAATAAGATTAAAAGAAAACAGTATTGATTCATTTTTTATTTTAGGTGAACACGATATCAGTAGAATTAGAGCTACACCAATTCCATATGTATATCATAATTTTGGATTTTCAAAATACATTGGTCAAGGAAATCCAATCGAATATAACGGAATACTTCTTACGGGATTTGATAAAATTAGAAAAGCAGAAATGCCACAATATGAAGAAAAATTTGCAGAGATAGATAAACGTGCAGAAAATTATTCTGGACATAAAATTTTAGTGATGCATCAAGGAATTACAGAATTCAACAAGTTTGCTGCAGAGATACAGTCAACGGACTTGCCAAAAAATTTTACATATTATGCGATGGGTCATCTTCACGATAAAGATATCAAACAATTTAATCATCTAAATGGGCCAATTGCATATCCGGGATCAACTGAATTAATAAGTGAAGGAATTAAAGAGGCAAAAAAGGGATTCTTTGAAGTAGATATTTCTGGGAAAGAGGCAACCCCCAATTGGATTCAACTAAGCACAAGGCCTCAATTTTCATTTAAAACAGAATACAAAGAATTATCAAAAACAATTGATGAAATTTCTGAAAAAATAGTTAATTCTACAAAAAAACCGATTGTGGAAATAAAAATACAAGGTGAAAAGATAGAAACAGATCACATACAGACACAAATTGCAAGGCTAAATTCGTTAGTACTCAAATGTTCTTGGGGGATTACCACAAAACAAGTTTCTGATTCATCGATATTCTTGGATAGACCAAATGTAATTGATGATGAAATGTTTAGATTATCAGTTGATGCCTTGGGTTCTGAAGAAGCTGCAAATTTTGCAATAAAGGAATTACTCCCAATTTTAGTATCTGGAGAAATCAAAGAGGCAGCTCAAATAGTTTTTGAGAAATTTGAAAAATTCAAAAAGGAGAAAAAACAATGATTACATCAATAGAATTAGGAAATTTTTTAGCACATTCAGATACAAAATTAGAATTTGAAAATGGAGTTACAGTTTTTGTAGGAGATAACGGTGCTGGGAAATCTAGCATAATTGATGCAATAACATTTGCGCTATTTGGAAAACATACAAGAAAATCAAACAAAAGTTTGATTAAGCGTGGATCAAATGAAGGATTTACAAAAATAGGATTTTCTATTAATGATAAACAATACGAGGCAGTAAGAAAGATAGATAGTAAAGGAAATCTTTCTGCAAAATTTTCTGAGATAATTGGAAATGATCGAATTGAACTTGCAGCAGGTGAAAGAAAACAATTTGGTGAATCAATGACTCATGAAATTGAAAAAACTATTGGTCTTGATTTTGAAAAATTAAAAATAGCGTCAATTGTTCAACAAGGAGAATTAAATGCGATCATCAATGCAAAACCAAAAGAGTTCAAAGAATTACTTAATGCAATTATAGGAATTGACAAACTTGATGTTGCATCAGAATCAATGAAAATGGTAAATAAGGCATTTCGTGAAAAAATAAAAGAGAAAATTGGATTTGATGATACAGATATTGAAAAGTTATTACGAGATTTAGAAATATATCAAAATGAAACTAAAGAAGCAAAACCTGAAAAAAATCATTTAGAGTCAAAGCAAGAAAAATTACAAAATGAAGTTGATGAACTAAGGAAAAAAATCGAGGTAGAAACACCAAAAATAGATAAAGTCAATCAATTGGAATTAAGAAAAAAAGAGCTTTTAGCATATGTAAAAGAAGCAATTCATGAAATTCAGCACGAAATTAATGAAAATGAGAGTAAAATACATGATTGTGAAGGTTGTTTTGAACATGTCAACCTGAAGGAAGATTTAGAGTCAAAAATTCAAAAAGTGGATCAAGCAATAAATGACACTTTAAAGAAAATTCAAGAACTAACAAACCAAACTGTATCCTTAAAAGAAAAACAATTGTTAGCATCAAAACTCCAGCTAAAAGATAACAAATGCCCAGTATGTGATTCACATGTTGAAAAACTAAACCCACTTTTCCAAGAAGAACACATCAAACAAGAGATAATGTCATTAAAAGAAAAAACTATTTCAAAAGAAAAAGAAAGAGACGTATATAATCAAAAAAGAAAAGAATTTTCAGATAAATTACAAAATTCAAGAGATGCAGAAGCAACACTCAGAGCTCATTCTATTAAAAACAAAGAGGATTTGAAGAAAATCCAAGAAGATGTAGAAACAAAGAAACAAAACATACAGAAAATTCCGTTAGATGTTAATGGAAATTTATTAGAAATATCACAAATAGATTCTCATGCAAGAACAATTTTTGAAAATATTTTAAAATTAGAAATTGAGACTAGTGGTTTTAATGAACAAGAATTTTCAAATCTTAAAAAAGTGGTAAATGAGAAACAGGCAAATATTTCTCAATTAGATCAACAAATTGGTGCAATTTCAGAAAAAATTTCTAAAGGAGAAAAACAAATAAATATAATTCAAAGTGCAATTTCAGAACTAAAGATTGTAAAAGAATACATAACAAGTCTTGATGAGATTCAAACAAATATTTTTAGTCGAGATGGGCCAGTTGCAACAAGTCTAAGATCATGGGCATTAAATACAATATCTTCCAAAGCTTCAGAATATCTTTCACTACTCAATACAAAAATTCAGAGAATTTTATTATCAGAAAAAATTAGAGATGTTACCATTACGTGTTATTCAAAAAATGAAGTATTAGAATTAGAGTCTCTTAGTGGAGGAGAGAAAGTGAGTGTTGCACTAGCTCTACGACTAGGCATGGCAAATCTTTTAGGAACATCAAATCTCAATCTCATGATACTTGATGAACCTACAACTCACCTTGATGCAGAAAGAAAAAAATCACTAGTAGGAGTATTATCTCAGTTATCAAAAATTTCAAATTCAGAAACACCAATGCAATTTCTAATAATTACACATGATGCAGAAATATTTGAGGATTCAACTGTAGAAAGAATTTACAGATTTGAATCATCTGAACAAGGAAGTAAAGTTACTACACTTTAACGAACATTAACAATTCCAGTCATCCAAGGATGAATAAAGCAGAAGTAATCAAAAGTTCCGGCATCACTAAATGTTATATCTAAAGTCTCACCAGACATAATTGGGTAATGAAACAATCCATTTGCCCCGTTACCCGGATTACCTGAAGTTACTGTATGTATAGTAATATCATCATTACTCCAAGTTACAGTTGTACCAACTGCCACAGAAACTTCATAAGGTGAATAACATTCACGAGTTTCTTCACATCCTAGAACTCCCACACCTTCAGGAATCAAAACCATAAGTGCCATTGGTAATGTTTCTATTTCCATCTCAGGTTCTACGTCGGATTTAGGCTCTACAACTACTGTTGGTTCTGAGACAACTACTGTTGGTTCTGAGACAACTACTGTTGGTTCTGAGACAACTAGCATTTCTTCAACTTTATTGACAACAACTTCACCTGTCATCCAAGGATGAACCATACAAAAATAAGGATATTCTCCTGCTTCATCAAATGTAAATTCAAAAGTTTCACCAGACATGAATATACTTGAATCAAATATTTCTGAAGTTCCGTCTATTGAACCACTTGTTACAGTGTGAACTGCAGTATCAATGTTATTCCAAATTACGGTATCACCAACTCTTATTTGCAATGAATATGGAGCATAGCATTCGTTAGTTTCATCACATCCAGGAACTCCTACACCTTCAGGAATTGAAACTGTGTAAATCTCTGGAGGTGCAAGTACTTTAGATGTAAGTGGAGATGATTCAGGCTCGGGTTGTGCAATGACACATTCACCTTCATGATCTAATTTAACATTAGCAGCATCCAACATACACAAATTACCATAAGTTTCACCATCAGCACCACACATTGGATCCCATTGCATTGTACAAACAGTTGGTTTTTCTTCAATAGGAATTATTATTGGTTCTATAATATCATCAGATATTACAGGAATTATTCTTGGTTTTATAATATCGTCAGGTGAAGTAACAATAAGCCCTAAAATTATTGCAGCAAGAACACCAACTATAGCTATAACACCATATGCAAAATTCATCTCATCCACCTGTTAACTTTGCAAACTTTTCGTTCTTACTTAACTTTTCCATAAATTGAATATTAGACAAGGCAATAATTGCGGATTCAACGACTGATTTTTCAGGATCATTTAATGCCTTTTTCAGAGTTTCTTCTGCACCTTTTGAACCAACAACACCCAAGGCAATTGCAGCCTCATGTCGCACAAACATACTTGGATCATGAAGTGTTGCATCAGATAAAGGTGGTATTGCACTAGAAGAACACAACTGGCCTAATGAGAACGCAGCTTCATGTCGTACCAATTCATTTTCGTCGTTTTTTAAAACTTTAGCAACATACGGAACTTTATCTTCTCCACCAAAATCAACCAAAATACAAGTAGCTCTTGTTCTAATTACATAATCAGGATATTCTAAAAGAGAAACAAAGTATGTCGTATCTTTTTGCTCATATTTTAACTCCATTTCAGCAAAAAGTGCTAATCGATCATCAGTTACTGTCTGCAATTTGTTTTGAGATTTTTTGTGTCCTATATTAGGTTACTTGAAAAAAGATCCAAAAATAATTGAGGTATGTATTTAATGGAAAAAAATATGAGAATATTTTGTGAGTGCAGTAATAGGCAAAAAATCACCAAATTTTGGAGTTTCAGAGTGGATACAAGGTACCCCAACTAATTTTGACCAAGAAAAAGACCATGTTGTTTTAGTGGAAGTATTTCAAGTCAATTGTCCAGGTTGTTTTATGAATGCAATTCCAGAAGCAATTAGCATCTATAACAAATACAAAGATGAAGGAGTTCGAGTTTTAGGCATTGCGACTGCTTTTGAAGATTTTGATAAAAATACATTAGAGAATTTAAAAATGCTTGCAGAAACAGGTGAAGTAGTAGGAGAAACAAAAAATGCACTTTCAATGTATGGAAAATTACAAGATGGAAACAAGTTGTCTTACAAAATTCCATTTCCATTAGGAATGGATAAACTAACAAAAACTTCAGGTGAAATTAGTCAAGAAATAATCATGCAGTTTGTCTATTCACAGATTCCTGAATTTGATTCACAGTCAGAGGATTACAAAAACCAAACTATTCAGAGAGTAAAAGATCATATGAAATCAAAAGAATATTCAGCTGAAACATTTGAAAAATTTTCTCTAAAAGGTACACCGTCAACCATTTTAGTTGATAGAAAAGGAATTCTCAGAGATGTGTCATTTGGACAATCAGGACATGTTGAAACAATGATTCAAAAATTAATCAGCGAAGATTAAATCAATTTAGCTAAACTATGATAACTGTAATAAGCTGAAAAACAAAAAGATTTAGAAGTTCTGTCTTATTCTTATAAGAATTAAAACTGGAGCTACAAAATACATTCCAACATTAAACAGAATCAAACTAATTCCATAACCCAATACTTCAAATTCTGAATTCACATCTACATAATTCAAAATTGAAAGACTAGAAATCATTGGAGTAATTGCAATCTTTACTATTTCTCTAAATATAGAATTTTCACGCTCATAATCAGCAATGTATGGAGAAAATGAATAGTACACATCATTGAAGGTGTTGATGAAGGAAGTTCCAGCTTTTGTTTGTAGTAGTTTATTGTCTCTTAATTCTCTTAATTGTTGGACTTGTGGTGCTAGTTCTGTTCCATATGTTGCAGTAGCAATAAGACAACCCCCACCTTCAGATGTAGATTCATCAATAACAAGAGTTTCTGATCTTTCATCTACTCCAGCAAAAGTATTTGTTGCAATTATATCAATTTTGTTGTTACCAGACCCAGTAAAGTTTAGAGTGATAAATGAAATCCGATCATTGAATTTTATTTCTTGATTGGACTGTATATCATTTAGATAAAAAGTAAAATTACCACTAAGTAGTAATTGTGGAATAATTATCTCACCCAAATTATTTTCTAGACTACTGTTAATGAAAATTGTCAATCGTTTTTCATCTTTATTAAATTCATGATCTATTACATCAAAATTTGCAACAATTTTAACTTCAAAATTATGGCCTCCTGTTTGAACATCCAATCTATTTATTAATCCAGTTGCAGAAGACAATGGCTCACCATATACAGGAGTTATTACAAAAAATAATACAAGTAAACTCAAAAATATTATTTTCAATTTATGCAGTTAGAGATATTCGTTTGTTTAATTCTTTATCTTGCATAATTCTTGGATGTACTGGATCGGCCAAGATTACTTCAAACCAATAGTGCATTCCATCTTTGTAGATATAGTATGATCCCAAAAGTTTCATGTTTGGGTATCTCTCAAGAACTCTTCTTTCAGCAACTGTCTTCATGTTATCATCTGCCTTGATTCTGGTAACAACAAGATGATTTGGTCTTCTACCACTTCTAGGTCTTTGTTTTCTCATACCACCAGTT
>JADFLN010000121.1 GCA_022564385.1 Nitrososphaerota archaeon
CTTCCAAATTGAGAAAGTTGACATGGAAAGACTCACTAACAAAGTTTGTGATATTTTAGCAGAACGTGAATCAAATGGAATGTTTCAAAGTGAATTATGGAAAAAACTTAAACTTACAAGTCGTGATGGTTCTCGTTTAGCATTAAAACTAGAACGAATGGGAACAATTACTAGAGAAAAACTTCTTGAGAAGGATCGTTGGACTTACAAATTAATTTTAAAGAAGACTCCAATTAGTACTCAATCAATTGTAAATGCTCCTTGTTTGGTTTGTCCTGTTGAGCAAAAGTGTTCACTTGAAGGTGAAATTAGCCCAAGAAATTGTCAATTCATTGAAGATTGGGTAATTGCTGAATTTAAAAAACCTGTGAAATCTAAATGAAGCTAATAGATGCTCGTAAAGATTACTATCGAAAGTTAGCTCATGAACAAGGTTTTCGAAGTAGATCTGCATTCAAACTCAAGGAACTAAATCATTCTTATCGTATTATTGGTCCTGGATTTAATGTTCTTGATTTAGGATGTGCTCCTGGTGGTTGGACCCAAGTTGCTGTAAAATTGGTTGGGAATCAAGGTAAAGTTATGGCAATTGATTTGTCATATGTTGAAGAGATTCCTGGTGCCTACATTATTAGAGAAAATATTGAGGATGAACATGTGATTGATGAGATTATGTCGTATTTTGGGCGTAAAGTTAATGCTATAATTTGTGATCTTTCTCCTAATGTTAGTGGAAATTGGTCAGTTGATCATGCTAAGCAAATTTCTCTGAATTATGATTGTACCAAAATTATGGATAAAGTTTTAGCTAACAAAGGTAATGCAGTCTTCAAACTTTTTGATGGTGAATACTCGATGGAGTTTAAAGATTATGTAAAGAAGAAATTTGTTAGGATTAATCTTACAAAACCTAAAGCTAGTAGAAAACAAAGTAGTGAATTATACTGTGTTTGTCTAGGGTTTATTGGATAGTCTGAAATATTTTAATTATTTCGTTTATTTTTGCATCTGTTTTAATTCCTGTTGGATTAAATGATGTGACACTAGCTAAAAAATTATTTTTTTGTAAATTTAATACTGCATTTTCTAATTTTGGAGGAGATGTTTTCATTTTAGATGCAATCTCATCTATTGTGAAATATGTTCCTGGCATTTCTGATTCTTCAAGACATTTGTGAAGCGTTTTTTCACAAACTTTGTCTACTTGTAAATTTGGAATTTCTAATATCATATTTTGAATAAATTCTTTATCAAAAATTTTTCCAATCCATAAAGGTCCCGCAATGCTGATTTTTAATTTACATAATTCACATACTTGTTCTTGCTCTAATGTAATTTTTCTGTGTCCACAATTTTTACAGTGTAAAATATACCCAATATTTTCTCTTAGATCTCGTCTATTTTGAACTTTGACATATGTTCTATAGTAATGCATATTACTTTCAACAAACATAGGAATTATTTCAACTCCTAGTCTTGCTGCTATTGTTCTAAGGCAACCAAGAATCAATCTGATTGCAATTTCATTTCCATATTTAGTTCTAATTGGGATCCCGCCATATTTTCTTTTACATGCTCCTTGAAAGAGTCCGTTTAGAACTTGAAGATCTGTAGCTGCTGTTGATAAAATTCCTCCATGCATAGTTGCTCTAAGCCCACAATCAAAAAATGCTGCAGGAGAACCAAATGGATCTATGTCTACAATTGAACCTCTCTCTCCTTTTTTTGAATAATTACTTAAAAATCTACAAACCTCTTCTTCAGAGTATTCTATATTGCTTAGATTGTTGAGTTTTGCTGAATATTTTGCAATTTTCAGAGCTGTTGGGTTTAAATCATTGATTACTACTTTTTCTACATTTAACTCATTTGCAACTCGTAATCCTCTTGCACCAATTCCTGATAATCCCTCCAAGAAAATTTTTGGACCCTGAAAATTTTTTAGAAATGCAGCATATGCAATTACTGAAAAATCTCTATTCAATTTAGCCTTTGGATTGAAAAATGCTGGTTTTTTTGGTGGAACTTTTTCTGTAATTGATTTTTTTGGAACAAGCAGCTTTGTTTTACCTTCTATAATTTCTTGAAAATCTTCATTTGGAAATTCCAATTATTTTCTGTTTTTCTTGGTCTATAACGGTTTAATACTTGTACTTTAAGACAAAATTCGTGCAAATTTGTGGTATTGATGATGCTGGACGTGGTTCTATGTTAGGACCATTAGTTATAGCTGGAATTTCTTTAGATAAAAAAAATTTAAGAAAACTATCATCAATAGGAGTAAAAGATTCAAAAAAACTTTCTCCTAAATTACGTGAATATCTTTACAATAAAATTATTGAGATTGCTGATGATTATTATATTACAAAAATTTCTCCGAGATCTATTGATGCTAGTGTTAAGAAACACTGTCTAAATAATTTGGAAGCAAAATATATGGCAAAAGTTGTTTCAAAACTAAATTCGAACATATCATATATTGATTCATGTGATGTTAATCCAAGAAGATTTGGGCAAGAAATATCTAAGCTATCTGATAATCATAAAATTAAATCATATCATCATGCAGATAGCAGATTTGTAATAGTTTCTGCTGCATCTATTCTTGCAAAAGTTACACGTGATAGAGCCATTACAAAGTTAAGAAAAAACTATAATTTGGGAAGTGGGTATCCTTCAGATTCAGTAAGTGTAAAATTTGTGACTAAATATTACAAAATTAACCATGTTATGCCAAGTTTTGTACGAAAAAGTTGGAAACCAATTCAGAGAATCTTAGAAGATAATTAACCTCTGTATTTTGCAATAACCATTGCATGATCTTTATCATATGGATGTAAATCTATTAACTGTAAAACATCAAAATTTATTTTTAATTTCTCTACTTCTTCCTCAATAATTTTTTTTGGAGCTTTTGTAACATCAATACTTCTTGTTTTAATGACTAAAAAAAAATATCCACCTTTTTTTAGAAACAATTTACAATTATCTATGGCAATTTTTGTTTGATCAGGTTGAGCAATATCTACATAGATAACATCTACTTTACCAAATACAGAAAAATATTCTTTAGGTTTTCTAATATCCTGAAGAATTGGAATGATATTTGCTCTAAGTGATGCAACTCTATCTAAAAAATCTCTTGCAACTCTACTTGCATGCTCAACACTAAAAACTATTCCACTTGGACCTACAATATCTGAAATATGACTTACAGTTGTCCCAGTTGATGCTCCCAGATAAAGAACTTTGGTTTTATTTTCAAAAGGAAATTCCTCAAGTTCATTCATTATAGATGCTGCTAATTTACTTCTAAATGGATCCCATAATCTGTATTCTATTCCTTTTTTGATAATTAGTTTTTCTTTGTATACTTGATTTCCAGGAACTAAATTTTCAGTAGCTAGTTTTCTCTCTCCTTCTGATTTAATCCAAAAAAATGATTGATTATCTTCTTCCAAACTTTTTTCTCTTTTTATTTTTTGAATCTGATCTTTGTTTATACTTTCTATCATCTCTTCTTCCACCTCTATCGTCACTCCTTCCACCTCTATCGTCTCTCCTTCCACCTCTATCGTCTCTTCTTCCACCTCT
>JADFLN010000122.1 GCA_022564385.1 Nitrososphaerota archaeon
TAGATATACCTGTATCTGTACTATCTATAATTTGACTTTGTGTGGGGGTTGTATTTTGAATTACCTTTGGTAGTTCTCCTGGCAACACTTTACCTGTATCTAATTGATTATCTTCTTTGTCTAATGCCTTCCAATTGATTCCCGGTTTTACTATATCTGTTTTAACACCAAACTTTACAGATTCACCTGGTTTGATTGTTTCAGATGATGTGAAAATTATGACTCCTAGTGGAGTTTTTTCGCCTACCCATCCTTTTTCTGTTTTAAAAGATTTGAAACTGAAATCACTCCCAAGCCAAATTCTAAAAGTATTGATTCCTTCATTTGAATCATTTGTAAATTCAATAATTGTTGTTTCTTCAAACGCAAAACTTTTGACATTAATTTCTTCTGCATATGCATTTGATGAAATTGTAATAACTATTATTGAAAATAATAATATAATTGAAAGAAAAATTCCCATCGTCGAGGATTTATTCATGTAATTCAACCTGTTCATCATTCACTTAAACCTAAAAGAATTTTTCTTGCCTTCTATTTTTTAGTTCAGTATTTTTCATGAGAAACCTTCTTAAATCTTAAGCCTTTGCCTTTTGAAATTTGTTTAGGTCTTGTTTTCTAACTACACTTTGATATTGTCTAATTCTTTCAGCAATTAATCTATACAATGATCTGAATTGGTCTTTTGTTTTATCTGATAGAAAACTAGTTTCTTCAAGTGTAATTTTTTCGCAGATGTATCTAGTGATCTCCACATTATCAAATTCTCCCCAATCATCTTCTCTGTGCTCTTCCCAAATCATTCTTAACTTATCTAATATTCCTTTACTATCTTTAGAAGCAACATCTTGTGGTTTGAGATTTGAAAATCCTTCATGTCTCAGCTTAATTTCATAAGTTTGATTTACCACATGCAAATAATCCTCAAGAACAATATAATCTTCAATTGATTCTAGCTTTTTTCCTTCTCTCTCAAAGAAAATGGTTTGAATAGATGTAAATTCATTTGATACTAATTGGGCATAAATTTGCTTTGATTCTTCAGTATTATCTAATAAAATAAATGTCTTGTAACCATGATTTCTATAAAATATTGCTAAAGGTAAAACTGAATTTTTGTTGTATGCTGCAACAATATTGAGAGGATTCATTGAAATATTTGGATCTTGTAAGAATTTGTCAAAAGCATTTAGATACATTGAATCCGACATTGTCTCTACAATTATTACCGGTCTGGAGTTTGTCCCAATTTCTCTATCTACAATAGATTCAACTAGACCTCTTGATAGTCCATACAAAATTGGTGTTAATGTTTTGTCATCTGCATTCCAATAATCATAAAAGATTCTGCTAAGGTGTTTTCTTTTATCTAACTCTACAACAAGTAGGTTACCTGGAGTGTAGTCAAAGATCATAAATGGTGAATGTGTTGCATACAATACTTGATTTGAACCAGCTAAATTTTTTAATAAATCTGAAATCCCCCTTTGCTGTGTAGGATGAAGATTTCTTGCAGGTTCATCTAAAAGTAATATTGCTTCTTTTAATTCTGATCTTTGTGTTTCAGCTGCAAAGTTTACAATAAAAGAAAATGTCCACTTGAAACCTTCTGCTCTTCTATTTAACAGTCCTGTGTTTGTAATTGTTCCATCTTTGTGAACATCTGAAATTACCACACTCAAAATATTTCCTGGATTATATCTCAAGTCTACATGGATGGGATCTCCTTTCCATGATGGATTCAATTTACTAGTCAATCGATTACCTGCTGCATTAAGAAGTTTGATACATTTTGCTGGACTTTCTTTTACTTCATCTAACTCTTTCAAATCTAATTCAGCTAGATAGAATAGATTTCTCACCGTCTCTGCTTTATCAAATTCTTCAACATATTCAATTGAATTTACTTTTTCTCCTTTTTCTACTTTAAAAAATTCATTGAGATTAATATTTCCATAGATTTTTTTATAATCTGAAAAGTAAACAAATCTTGGATGTAATTCAGATGCAATAAAATTTTCTAATGCTGTTTTTTGACTTTCACCACTCAATAGATTTGAAAATTGGTTTTCTTGACTTGCATAGATTTTTTCCCATTCCTCAATGACTTTGGGTTCTTGAATGGCTATGACGTGAAATTGATTACTAAACTCTGCCATTCTACTATCAAATGTTTCTTGGTTCTTTGGAATTGGTTCCTCAAAGAATTTTGTGTCAATTTGTATTCTAAGATGATTTGGAATGGTGTCTAAAAATCCAATAATCTGCTTTGAGAAATTTTCCCATGAATTAAGTCCTTTATCTTCATCTTCACCAAGTTCAATATCTTCAAATTCATATTGTACTTTTGAATTTCGATTTGTTCTAATTAATTTAATTTTTTTTATTTCTGGCAAGCCCGGAAATTTTTCTTTTATTATAGTAATTTCATTTTGGTTTAGTTCAAATTCTCCTTCTACTAATCTAATCTCATCTTTGAGTTCTTCATCCATTTCGTCACAAAGATCTAGTTCTGAAACTTGCTCATCCTTATTTAATAAAATTAATGCTTCAAGGATCGTGGTTTTTCCACTTTCATTTCTTCCAATAAAAGCTGCTAAATCACCAACAGTAATCTCTCCAGAATCATGAATACAACGAAATGCCCTGACTCTGAATTTCCTAAGTCGCATCTAGCGATATTTAGTTAGCTACGATTTAACTCATTCGTCAAATTGATCTCTAGTTAGCTAATTCTGTTAAATAAATATAAGGGAATTACAAATTTTAAAACAAAATGATAACTAAGAAAGTTTTTGTTGTATTTGTATTGCCTGCAATTTTATCGGTAGTTTTTGGCTATGTTGTAATAACTGATATTCTCCAGAAACCTGATAAAGAATTAAACATGTGGCCAATGTCTTCATCAGATGGGGAGTCCTCTTATAATGCCACAATTGAGATAATTGGTTTATCCAAACAATATTCTACTTCTGAACCTATAAAAATTCAAATTAAAATTGATGAAATATCCTTTGATTGTGGAGATCTTTATGTTACAATTTATTCCACCGAAAAAAATGACGTAATCACACAAAGTGGATTCTTTGAGCAATGCTTTGAGAAAGGAAGTAAAATTCTTCCTATTGGGGATGAGTTCTCTACCGTAATTGACACCCCAGGTTCTTATAAGATAGTCGTAGAAATGGTATCAAAAAAACTCATGAATGTCTCAACTAGTGAGGTATTTACTGTTAAATAGGAATGAATAATTGTATGGTAAATAGGAAATTAAATTTAAAAAATGAGGTAATTTGATGGTAAAGAAAAGAGATTCTATAATTGATGAAGCAGAAAAAATTAAAGCAGATCTTGATAAATTAAAAAAGAACAAGAAAATTCTAGATTCAACCCTAACAGTGAAAACAAAGAAACCTGAAGCAAAATCAACAAAGAAACCTGAAGCAAAATCAACAAAGAAACCTGAAGCAAAATCAACAAAGAAACCTGAAGCAAAATCAACAAAGAAACCTGAAGCAAAATCAACAAAGAAACCTGAAGCAAAATCAACAAAG
>JADFLN010000123.1 GCA_022564385.1 Nitrososphaerota archaeon
GTATCCTCAGTAAAAAAAGTAGGTAGAGGAGCAAAAGATAACGAAGTTTTTGAATTTGCAAAGAAAAAAAATCTTATCGTAGTAACAAATGATCAGAAATTTTCATTGCACATGCTATTAGAAAATAAGACTATAGTCTATCAATTTAGAGATGGTAAAAGAGTCAAAATTAAACCAATGCTAGAAAAAATGGATCATGTTGCAAGATTCCATGATGATGAAATTACTGCTCATGTATTAGAATTTGATGAAATTATTATTCCCTAAGATTACTATGCAAATAAAATCTAGGTGAATAATTATTGGAAGCCAGATTGATTGTCTATTTCCTATGGTTTGAGCCATTTGGACAATAAGCAACCGATCACAATGGTAGACAGGCTAATGTCAGATAGTGTGAAACCAGCTTCCATTATCCTTGAGATTTTTTAACCTAATAAAATCAAGGCATATTCTCACAAATGAAAATCATCTTATTCGTTTAAGGAAAATTTACTCTGTAAAAAGGTCATCAGGTGATTTTAACGAGTAATTTTTTCTGATTATGCGAGAATTACTTTCCTAGAATGTCCCTATGTTAGGTATTCGAGAGTTGAAAACATGGGTAAACTAGGCATAAAATGTCCCTTTAGGCATGAAAAATTAGAGACATTAGAATTTACACAGAATTTACATGGATTTACGAGTGAGAATTTCCGTCAATTTACAGTTCAAGAATTAAGTTTTGAATATGTTGATAAAATATTCTACTCGTTGAATTTGGAAACTTTGTAAAATTGCCATTCTTTCCTGCATATTACTAGTAAAAACTCGTCAAATAAGCTTGTAAAAAAACAAAAAGAATCTTTCCTGTAAATTATAAAATTTTTTACTATGACAAACTATTGTTCTTGTTGGAAACTTGAAAAATAAAATTTAATGTTTGATCAGAGATTTTTATTTTGTACAGAGTAATTAAGCCGTTTAAGTACTGCTAAAAAAATTAAAAAGTATTGACCGAAAAGAATGTAACGAAGAAAAAAGAAGTTTCGAAAACATGGATTAGTGGCCCAAGTTCCTGTACGTTGGTAATTCCAAAATCATTAGCAAAATCACATGGTCTTGACAAACCATCTCATGTGTTAATTGAAGATACAGAAAATGGAATTCTAATTCGTAAGTTGGAGTTGTAAACTATTTGAAAACCATAACTTTGGGAAAATATCGTGCACATTTTTTCGGAGGTTATCTTCTCCTTGGTTTTGATAAAGATTGGCTGAAACTAAATAACAACAAGCCAATTGTGTTTGATGCTAAAATAGAAAAAGGGAAATTATTGCTCAGTACAAATCTGGCGAGATTACAGAGCAACAAAGAGGTTGTTAGTAATGTTAAGTGAAGCTAGATCTTTAAAGGTTGTTAGACGGTATTCCCAACGCTCCATACCAATGAAATTAGGTTGTCCATGGTGTAAGATTGACACAACTTACAAGTCAAAAACTTACAAATCAATCAAAAGCCTACTTTTCCATATTTCGCAAGAACATAAGAATGAAAATAGCTATTATCCATTCACAGTACAAGACATCAGAGAGTTAATGAATCAGATTGTGATAGCTAGGGATTTGAGGTTATTGGTATGATTCGTCGTATCGAATGTCCAGTACCTGATTGCAAATCCCATAAAAAAATGATTGAAGGCTCTTTATCCCTTCTAAGTAATCACATTTTTAGAGACCATGATTATCGTGAGAAATTAGAAACTGCTGTAAAACTAGGCGTAATTAAGGGACTTTGGGAGAAAAGGAGCTCAAAATGGCTCTCTGATCATCTAGCTGAAAAGGGCGTCTATAATGGATAATTGCTATCGTGAAAAATACACAGTGAACTTAGGGAAGATATTCTCTATTGACTATAATTTAATCAGATTATATTATAGAGAACGAGAGTGTAACTTCCCTATCTTCCCTGTTTGGGGTTTTTTCTAATGGCTCTCACTCGATTTCAAAGACAACTCTCTGATAGAGATATCGTTGATGGAGATATTGGAGGCCCTGCACAAAAAATAGGGCATGAATTGATAGAACAAACTTGGTTCATCACAATTGCAGATCAAAATCATGAAATGTTCTATTATGATAAGAAAGCAAAGATTTGGCGAGAAAATGGCACTGATTTTATTTGGAAATTTGTTGCCACTCAATATCCTGCACTATCCAAAGCAATGCTAAACGAGGTTGTTCATTATATTCAAGGTCAAACTCTCCTACCCAGAGAAAAATTCCAACCTCCAAATGGATTGCTTGCATTTGAAAACTGTTGTATAGATGCAATCCATAATTATGCAGACGAGTTTGATAGTTCTGACTTGTATATTCGAAATAGGTTTCCAGTCAGAGTGGATAAAAAAGCAACATGTCCAAAGTTTAGCAAGTTTCTGAATCAAGTGTTGCCAGATTATGAAGACCGTTGCACTTTATTGGAAACAATGAGCATGGTGTTAATTCCCCATATCAATTTCGAAAAGGCAGTAATGTTTATTGGTACATCATCAACAAATGGCAAATCTACAATTTTTAAACTGATGTACAATCTGTTTGGAGAAAGAAATATTGTTTCGATTTCATTGCAGGACTTGATCAATAATCGTTTCATGGGTCAAAAGTTAGATGGAAAATTGCTAAATATCTATGCTGACATGAATGACAAGAAAATTACAGACTTGGACAAGTTCAAGTTGTTTGTGTCAGGTGATTCTATCACTGTTGAAAGAAAAAA
This sequence comes from Nitrososphaerota archaeon, assembly GCA_022564385.1. Classification (GTDB taxonomy): domain Archaea; phylum Thermoproteota; class Nitrososphaeria; order Nitrososphaerales; family Nitrosopumilaceae; genus Nitrosopumilus. The sequence continues at coordinate 2,758 of JADFLN010000123.1, forward strand.
CGGTCATCCATACGAAATAATTCCAAAGGCAAAACATTTTTTCAGCACAAATACCTTACCTGAAATTCAAGAAGACAGCAATGCAGTTTATAGAAGATTCATCATAATTGATTTTCCAGTCTCTTTTGAGGGAAAAGAAGACTTTGATTTGTTTGACAAACTAACCACAAAAGAGGAGTTGGAGGGTATCATGTGGTTGTTACTTAGAACAGCCACACGTTTGGCAAGAAAGAGGCAGTTTACTTTCAAACAGACACCAAACGAAATTCGTATGAGGTGGAAACAACAAAGCAACGCAGTTTTTGAAATGATTGAAAAATCAAGGGGATTCATCATCAAGAAAAGTGATGGAAGAGTCTCTCGTGCATCTTTTCATACAAAGTATATTGAATTTTGCACATCAAAACATTACACAATAAGAACACCTAGTACAATAACAAGACAAGTAGAAAAACTTGGCTATAAGTCTCATAAGAGTAATGGAGTTTGGTATTGGTTGGGACTTGACATTCCAAAAGAGATAACAGAAGACAATAACCAAAAGGAATTGTTTTGAACAACCTCCCCATCCTAATTGACATTCAATTTAGATTTATCAATAGTGAGTCTGTTTTTCATGCGTGATTATTAGCTTCATTATTTCGTAATCCTAGTATAGATTACGTAGAGTATGTAATGATTTAGCTTGAGTATATTTCATGAATTTTGCTATACGCTTTGTTTCATAATCTTACTTTGAATTACGAATTGTCATGTTAACATTTATCGTGAAATGTCAACGAG
>JADFLN010000035.1 GCA_022564385.1 Nitrososphaerota archaeon
GCAAAATCAATACTCCATGGAATCGAAAGATTCTCAGCTACTATCTCTACTTTTACTCCCAAGTCAGGATAAGATTCTGCAAAAGCCATACTTGTCATTCCAAAAATAATTAGAATAGAAAAAGTAACTGTGGTTTTCATACCGTTCACTTGTAATGATAAATAATACATTAAATACACTACATATTTCAGTTAACTCATGTTTGGGAAAAAACTTGCCATGAAAATAGGAACTAATGTTTTTGCTACTAGACAAAATGGTGATTATCGAGACTTTATCTTTGGTGTAATTACAGGAATTGATGGCAAAAAAGTAGGAATCAATGGAGTAATAGTCAATCCTGTTGGCCTCAAAAATAAGATTGAACAAGGAAAAGCAGGAAAACGATCACACGAGATACTGCAATTTCCTACCCCTGATAATGTAGTTCTTGCTTTGGTGTATAGAGTTGAATATGAAAATTTTGCTGATATAATCAATCTTGATGAAGACAAATGTGATCTTATTCCTCCTCAAGTGTATGACATGTTAGATAGCTGGATTAGAGAATCTCTATCAGAATTTCTCAATAATGTTTTATCATTACCAATGAATTCAGACCGAGATGAGGCAAAACGAATTTTGAAAACTAAAATGGAGAGTTTGGTTGATAAAAACCTGAAAAGAACGCTTTATTCTGTTTGCCGTAGTCTTAAAATCTTGAACTAGTTTTCAAATTTTAGGCATGATTTCTCCATAGTTTTATATTATGCCCTAAGAAAATCTCGATACAATGGAATATGTTTACGCCGCTTTACTTCTTCACAAGCTAAAAAAAGACGTCAATGAAGCAAACATCAGTTCAGTTGTAAAGGCATCTGGTACTGATGTTAATGAAGCTCAAGTGAAATCACTAGTTGCAGCATTAGCAGATGTAAATATTGATGATGCAGTCAAAGCAGCACCTGTTGCAGCAGCAGCACCGGCAGCAGATGCATCAGCAGGTGATGAAGCAAAGAAAGAGGAAAAACCTAAAGACGATGGTAAATCTGAAGACGCAGCCATGGAAGGATTGTCTTCTCTGTTTGGTTAGATAAATTTACTTTTTTCAATTTTAGATCTTTATTTTTATTAATCTTAATTAGCAATAATACAGTCTTTGTATTGATTGGTAGATTTCTCTTTTCCAATAGATGGATTCATTAGCATTCTTGATTATTTGGGCACTGCAGCTTTTGCAATAACTGGTGCATCCAAAGCAATTGCACACAAGGCTGATGTTTTTGGAATTATTGTTTTAGCTACAGTAGTTGGAGTAGCAGGTGGAATTACTAGAGATGTAATCTTTGGTCGGTTTCCTACATCTTTTTCAGATCCTACTTATGTTACTATAACTGTAATTGTTGGGCTTGTAATGTTCTTTCTTTATTCGTATCTTAAAAAACGAATGAATGTTTGGTTAATTTTTGATGCAATAGGATTGGGAGTTTTTTCAATTATAGGGGCATCAATTGCATATCAAATAATTGGACTAGACTTTCTTCCAATGTTGTTTGCAGGAGTAATTACTGCAATAGGTGGTGGAATTCTTAGAGATGTTTTTGTCAGAGAGATTCCAATAGTTTTTGTAAAAGAAGTCTATGCAGTTGCAAGTATAATTGGAATTGTAATCTTTTATGCTGTTCTTTACTATGGTGGGGAAATGCAAGTTGCATCAATTATTGGAATAATTGCAGCAACTGGAATACGATTACTTGCAATGAAGTATAAATGGAATCTTCCTAAAGTTCGTGAAACCTAAGCTGGTTTGTAGTCTTTTGCTTTTCCTGCAAGTGCTTTAGCTTGAGCATCTGCTTTTTGCAATATCTGCTCCTTTGTCTCATCTGTCATAAAGCCTGATTCGATAGATACAGAACGTGCAGATTGAGATGCTTTGCCAAGTATCTGTGAAATATTTTCTGGTGTAACATATGCTGCTTCAATAGATAGTGAAACTGCTTCTTGATGTGCTTGTGCAAACTGTTCTCTAATTTTCTCAACATCAATTACCATCTCTTTTTCTGTATACTTTGTACCTTCTTCTACGGCTGCAAAAAGTGAAATTCCAGCCTCTATGGGTTTGATATCTAGTTTTCCAAGAATTGATGCTAATTTTTCATTGATAACTTCACCTTTTAGTACGGGAGTGGTGTCCTTTGAAATCCAAATTGTTCCTTGATCAATTTTAGTTGGAATTCCTGCGTCTTTGAATTCTGTAAGCATTGGTCCTGGTGCAATTCCTGTATTTTTTGCAGGTATTACAATATCTATACTTGAAATATCTCCTCCTCTTGCATTCATCATGATTTTATTTTTAGATAGAAGGACATTTAGCTTGAATGGTGACATATTGGTAAACATGAACATGCATTGACCTGAAAGTTCTCCAATCATGTCTTTTATTCCTGGTATGTCAATTTTCTCCAGGGCTTTTTTCGCAATTTTGTCTTTGATACTTACAAATTCTACATCATCTTTGAGAATTTTTCTTAAAGGCAATATTTGTGTGGAACGTACCTTGTACATTTTGATTAGAGCTAGAACTTTGTATTTTTTTGGAAGCTCTTGTAATTGTTGATACATTTGGGTTTTTCTTTTAGGATAGGACGTTCTATTCTCATGCATATTTCTTCTTAACCTCTTGTACTTGTTTTAGTGGTTTACCCATTGAAGTTTTTAGCATAATTTTTTTGATATTCTTCTCTCCGTTTGGCAATTTCTTTTCAATTGCGCTAAGAACTGCATGTGCATTAATTGCCAAGTCTTCGTCTTCCATAGATTCATCTCCAATTTTACATGATATGGATAAAGATGCTCTTGTTCTAACTTTGATTGATGCTCTAAATCTTTGTAAAAATGATTCAATAGGTGCATCAAATGGAAGTGGTGTTGGCATTTTTCCTCTAGGACCTAAAAGCTGACCCAAAGTTTTTCCGACTAGTGGCATGACTTTGGTGTCTGCCAAAAAGAAATCATATTTGTTGATAAATTTTCGAGATTCTCTTTTGTCAGCTCCAAATTTTTCTAATTCACTTGTTCCAATAACTGCATCAGCATTTGCCTCTTTTGCTTTCAGGCCCATCTCTCCTGTTGCTATAACACAAACTAATGCTGGAGAATTTGTCTTTGGGAGCTGAACCACTTCGTTGATGGCAAATCCTTTCTTGACATCAATATCTTTGAAGTTTATGATAAGCTCTATGGCTTGTGTAAATTTCCTTTTTTTAGATTCAGCCTTGATTTTTTTAACCATTTCAGTAAGCTGTACCTCTGTAATCATAATGAACATTTTTCGAGAATGCCTACTTAAAATCGTTTAGAGATAAAATTTCTAATTATAAATTATTTTAAAAAATTATACTTTTTCAAGCAAATAGTTGTAATTCACAAGGAAATTTATCTCAAAACCTACATATATTAAATCTTAATCATCATTTTCTAACACGTTGCACAAATTTGATGATCTTGACATGAAATTGCTTTTTGAATTAACCAAAGATAGTTCTATCTCTGTTCCTATTTTATCAAAAAAACTTGAGATCAACGCTTCTGTGCTTTATAGTCGAATCAAAAGATTGCAGAAGAAAAAACTGATCAAAAAATTCACCATAAAAATAGATGATTCTCTTTTAGGTATATGTGTAAAAGCTACAGTTGGGATCAATCGAGATCCTAAACTAAAGGATGCAATTCACAAACAATTCATGGAAATACCCGAGGTCGTTTCAATCTCTGAAATAACTGGTAGATTTGACATACTGATTCAAGTTTATGCCAAGAATCTTGAAGCACTTCATACTGTGGTAATTGAAAAAATTGGAAAAATCGAAGGCATTCAAAATACTGAAACCTTTGTAGAATTACAAAAAACCGATAAAGATCCAGTTTATCTAATTCAATAATTATTGGAATTTTTCATCCCACTTGCCTTCGTTGATTTCGGCAGTCATTTCTTTTGGAGTCTTTCCTTCTATTTTTACTCCTAATGAAACACATGTACCAACTATGGTTTTTGTAACAGATTTTAATGAAGAAGCGTAAGATTTCTCAAGTTTTGTATTTGCTACTTTGATTATTCCATCCATTGTGACATCTCCTACCCATTCAGTACCTGCTGCCCCTGAACCTTTTTGGATTCCTACTTCTTTCATAATGAGTGCAGAAGCTGATGGAATGCCAATTTCAATTTCATACTTTTTTGTTTCGCTATCAATAATAACAGTTACTGGAACTTTCATTCCCTCAAAGTCTTTTGTTTTATCATTGATTGCCTTGATAACTTCCATAATGTTAACTCCTAGAGGACCCAATGCTGGACCTAATGGTGGACCTGCAGATGCTCCTCCTCCAGTTACAAGTGCTGATACTTTTTGTTCTCCCATCTTTTATTCACCTAATACGAAAAATTTAATCCTTCCTAAGTCTCACTAATTACTTTTAGATAGTTTGCGTCTACTGTTACTGGTAATTGGTATGAGGCATCTAACAAAACTACTGTCGCTTCTTCTTTTTCAGTATCTATTCTGGTAACTGTTGCTTTCATTCCTTTGAATGGACCTCCTGTGATTTCTACTATGTTATCAATTGCTAATTGTGAAACTGTTGATTTCTTGATTAGATATCCTTCAATATCTTTGAATTCTAATTCTCCTCTTAATTGGCCACGAATATGTCTAATTCCCTCAACTGCCATGTATGCATCACTTGGATTGATTGCCTCAATTACAACATAGCCTTTTAGATTATCAACCAGTAAAACTGATTGAATGTTAATTTTATTTGCATTTGCTTTAGCTTCTAGTAATCTCATTACCACTTTTTCCTGTCCACCAGTGGTTCTAATTGCAAACAAATGTGATTTTATTTCCTCAGTTGATTGAACTTCCTCCGTCGATTTTACCTCTTCTGACATTTTTACTTCCTCAGTTGATTTTATTTCCTCTGTCAATTTTATCTACCAAATGTAATTACTGAAAATACAAACTGAATAATAAATCCAATAGATCCTACTCCTGCTATTCCAAACATTACCAATCTGAGGTGCTGTGAATACTCATCTCTGTCTGGTTTTTTGGTGATTTTCATAGTATTGACCATGTCTTTCAAAGTCTGCTTTGGGTTTAGATGCATTGACTGGAAATTAATAAAGTGTCCTTATATCTCTTATCTCATGGAACTACTAGTTGCGTACAGAGATGATCCGGCAGGTCACAATATGGCAAAATTCCTTTCAAAAGAAATGATACCCGAAGGTGATATCTTTCGTGGAAAATATTATGACTTGGTAATAATCCCCACTCCTGCTATCTCTGCTGATTGGTTAGAAGAAAAATATGATTATGATGGATTTGTATTTCTCTCAAAACATGCTGCCGAGTCAGGAGTACTAGCCTTGACTTGTCACTGCACTGGAAATTTTTCTGAAGCAAAATTTGGTGGAAATGATGGACAAATTGCAGTTCCTCACCCACATCTTCAAAAAGCGTATCTTCAAGCTTTGATGAAAAATCAGTCTAAATTTTCAGAATTTCAAATTACTATAGAGGCAACACACCATGGACCTACTGCACTAACTAAACCATCTATATTCATAGAAATTGGCACATCTGAAAAACAGTGGAATGATACATCACTGTGTAATTCAATAGCAACTTTGGTTCATCAAGTAATTACACAACCAATTAAAGAAAATCCTATTGCAATTTGTTTTGGAGGAACTCATTATCCTTCAAAATTTACTAATGAATTACTTGAAGGAAAACATGCACTTGGAACCGTAATTCCAAAACATGCATTAGATAATCTTGATGAAAAATTGTTCTCTCATATTCTTACACAAAATAATATGGCAAAAACTGCACTTCTAGATTGGGGCGGACTGGGTTCCAACAAACAGAAAGTAGTTGATCTTCTTGAATCAACAGATCTTGAGGTTATCAAACTTTGAATATTGAACAAAAGATTTACAAAAAATTATTAGAGGTTCCAAAAGGCCAAATCACAACTTATGGCGAATTGGCAAAAGCTGTAGGGTTAAAAAATGGACAGCGAGTTGTAGGAAAAATAATGAACAAAAATCCTTACCCTGTGATTATTCCATGTCATAGAGTTGTAATGTCTACTGGAAAAATTGGTGGTTATACATTTGGAGAGAATATCAAAATAAAATTGCTAAATGACGAAGGTATTCAAATTAAAAATGGTAAAATTATGGATTTAGAAAACAGAGTTTATAGATTCTAGTTATTTCTATCTGATTTGATTTCTTCCATCAAAGTTCTAAGGTGTGCTTTATTTCGAACTGTATTTCCGCCAACCTTCTTGTAGAGTACCCAAAATTCTGGATTAGTCAAATCTTTTCTGTCTTTTGCAATCTTTAGCAGTCGTCTCAATGAACGAACTTTAGCAACGTATACTTGTTTCTTGCCTACTCGTGCTCCTTTTCTACCTTTTTTTGCACCTTGAGTTGTCCCTCTCTTGTTTTTTTGAGCTTTCTTTTTGTGTGCTCTTCCTTTAGATGTACCCGTAAATGATTTTATTCTGATTGTATTTGCAGTAATGAGACTACGAATATTTGCTCTTGTAATTGCATCTGCAATATCATCTAAATGATCAGTGTCAAACTTTATTCTATGAATTCCAACACCCGTAACTCTGGATGCTAATCTTTTCTTAGCTTTCAGATTTACTACCACTTACACTCACTCTTGCATTAAAAATTTTGAATTTACTTACAATTGCTTTTACAACAATTTCTTTCCTCTTTTTAGTACCAACACTATGTCCAAGTCTGACACCATCTTTTTTTGGATCTAATTTTTCTAAATCATTTAAATTAAAAACTAAATTATCTGTATATCCTGAAGGATGTAATCCTTTTGCTTCTTTAGGTCCTCCATATCCAACTTTAACTAGACCTGGACGACCTCTACTCTTTTGTTTTCTTTGGTGGTTATCAATCCCCTTTGGTTTTCTCCAGTTAGTTTGAAGTCTAACATAACGCCAACTTTCTTGTCTTATAAAATCCGGATTGTTTCCTTTTATTTCCTGTCTTTTTGCAAGTTTATCTTTGTTAATCGACATCACGGTGATTCTTGAATTTTGAAATAAATACGTTCCTAGCACAGGAAAAAAATTCTGATAGGAAAGAGATAATAAGGAAATTCTATTCGAATCGAAATATCTCATGAACAAACCTGAGATTGACAGAATAATTTTTGGAGGTGTAATCTTCTGACTCAAGTCGTAGGTACTGCTGTAACTGACAAATTCTCATCACAATTAACTACATTTGGAATCAACCCATCCAAAGTTTACAGAAATCTAAGCGTAGATGAGATGACACGTCTAGCAGTTGAGAGAAATGAAGGTGTCATAAATTCAACAGGTTCTCTCTCTGTTAATACTGGAAAATATACTGGCAGGTCTCCTGATGATCGCTTTATTGTATATGACGACAAAACTCGAGATACCATTGATTGGGGAAAGATCAATCATCAATTTCCAAGTGATAAATTTGAGAAACTTTTTGAAAAAATGAAAAACTTTGTTGAAAATAAGGAACTTTTTATTTTTGATGGTTTTGTTGGTTCAGACCCCGAAAATCGTTTGCCAATTAGAGTGATTAATGATCGTGTTTGGCAAAATCTATTTGGAAGAAATTTGTTTATTCGACCTACAAATGAAGAGTTAGAAAATCATGAACCAGAGTTTACTATATTGTGTATTAATGACTTTGAAGCAGTTCCAAAAATTGATGGAACCCGAACCAATGTCTTCATACTAGTTGATTTAACAAGAAAAATTGTTTTGATTGGCGGTACGCAATATGCTGGAGAAATGAAAAAATCAATGTTTAGTGTAATGAACTATCTTTTGCCAGAACGTGGTATTTTTCCAATGCATTGCTCTGCAAACATTGGAGAAAAAGGTGATACCACATTATTCTTTGGATTATCTGGTACTGGGAAAACTAGTCTTTCTGCAGATCCTAATAGAAAATTAATTGGTGATGATGAACATGGGTGGTCTGATAATGGCATCTTTAACTTTGAAGGTGGATGCTATGCAAAGTGTATCAATCTTAGCCAAGAAGCAGAACCTGAAATCTGGAGTGCAATCAAACCAGGTTCAGTTTTAGAAAATGTAGTGCTTAATGATAACGTGCCAGATTATAATGATAATACATTAACAGAAAATACCCGTGTTGCATATCCTTTGGATTACATTCCAGGTGCAGTGTTTCCAAGCATCGGTGGAAATCCTAAGGTGATTGTATTTTTGACTGCTGATGCATTGGGAGTTTTGCCTCCAGTTTCTAAACTAACAAAAGAAGGAGCAATGTATCACTTTATGTCAGGTTATACCAGTAAAATAGCAGGAACTGAAAGAGGAATCAAAGAACCAAAATCCGTATTTTCTGAGTGTTTTGGGGCTCCATTTATGCCTAGACCTGCATCAGTTTATGCAAAACTACTTGGAGAAAAAATCAATCAACACAACACTGAAGTCTACCTTGTAAACACTGGTTGGTCTGGCGGTCCATATGGAATTGGAAAAAGAATAAAGATTCAATATAGTCGTGCTATGATTACTGCTGCTCTTTCAGGTGCACTAGACACTGTAAAATATAATCATGATAATTTGTTTAACCTATCTGTTCCATCTGAGGTCGATGGTGTTCCTTCTGAAATTTTAGATCCAAAAAATACTTGGGATGACAAAGACTCGTATGATATTTCAGCAAAAAAATTAGCTCAGATGTTTGTAGAAAACTTTAAGAAATTTGAACATGTCTCATCTGAGATAGTTGATGCAGGTCCTAAACTTCCACAATAGACTGCTTTCTTTTAATCAGTCCAAAAATACCTATAATTATTACAATTCCTGCAATTATTCCAATCTGCTTTACTGGAAAGTTAATGATTTCTGATCTGTGGGAATTTTCTGCAAGTGAATTGATATCAATTGTATTGAATGCATTTGTAGTGTTTCCATTAACTCTAATTTTGGCATCAATCCAGTATTCTCCATTTTCATAGATTTCTATTGATGCCTTTTTGTTTGGTGTAGCAGTTGTTGTATCTGTTTTTCCATCTTTACTATTTGTAACTGAAATTTTTACAAAACTCCATTCTTCTGGATGATAAATATCAAAAACAAGTTTTTGATTTTGCTGATTTACAGAAATTGAACCTTGTGTATAATGTAACAGAAATGGAATTACATATCTAGTATTATCATGATTGATAATTATTTTTCCTTCATGATCTCCATAATTTTCTTCAGTCATGTTCATTTTGATTTTCAAAGTTTTATCTTCAATAATATGTGTGAATTTTATGAATTCTGGTCCTTCAAATTCAACATCAAAATTATCAGATCCACCATTAATCAATTTTAACTCAAATTGTTTTTCAGCAATTAGTTGATCTGATGATACATTAACTACAAAATTTGGTGGCATGATGATTAATTTAGCACCATAAGCATTTCCAATGTCTAGTCTTCCAGAACCTGCTGCATTTATTGAAAATTCTTTTCCATAGGCATCTGTGACAGGCACAACTGTAGTTAGTAATAGTGACTTTATTTCATGATGATGCAGTTCCGGGTTTTTTTGAAGTAATAATGCTGCTGCTCCAGAAACATGTGGTGCTGCATAACTTGTTCCGCTAGTAAAATTGTATAATCCATTGATTTGTGTGGAATTGATATATGCGCCAGGAGCTACAATGTCTGGTTTTATGTAAAATGCTGATACTGGTCCTCTAGAACTAAAATGTGCTACAAAATCTGGGTTGTAAAATAAATGCATGACTGCTTCGTTACCATTTTCTATTGATTCCTTTATTTCAATTCCTTCTTTTCTATCAATTGAGACAACCGGAATCTGTGGTTCGTATCCTGGTTCTACTAATTCATGAATCAATTCACCCAAAAAAATTCCAGAAATGTTATTGTAAACAATCATGGCAATTGCTCCAGCATTAGCAGCATTTTTTTCCTTAATGGAAAAATACAATAATTCTCCTTCAACATCACTTCCTCTCTCAACAATTAATATTGCATCTTTAACATCAATTTCTTTCAAGTTCTCAATTTTTCCAAAACCTCCAAAAATTATTTTTCCTATTATTGGCTCATCTAGTTTTGAAGAACCAACCATTGGAATTACGATATATGGCTTTTCATCAATTTCTAATGTTGCAACCAAACTTGAAGTAAGATTGTTGTATGTTGCACCTACTGTAACAGATCCAAAGTTTCTACCTGGGCTACCAATTGTTTTGAATCCTGGTCCATCATTTCCAGCCGCAGTTACTACAAAAATTCCTTTTTCTAATGCAAGATTTACTGCACGATCAATCTTGGTATTTGTTTTGTTTACTCCTAAACTAATATTGATAATGTCTGCTCCATCCTCAATTGCTTTCTCAATTGCTCTGATGATTAATTCTGATGAGACTCCTTCTCCATCTTCTGAAACTTTGTAAGCAAGAATTTTTGCCTTTGGTGCAATTCCAACTATTTGACCATCAGCCGCAATAACTCCTGCAACTTGAGTGCCGTGACCGTTTGTATCTAGAGGCGGTTCTCCTTCATGTATGAAATTGTATCCTCCTATTACTTTTCCATCAGGACCCCATCCAAAAAGATCTGGATGATTGAAATCTACTCCTGTATCAATCACTGCAATTTTAATTCCAGTTCCATCAATTCCATCAATTCTTAGAATCTCTGTTCCAACATATGGAACGCTTCTTTGTAAATATGTCTGAATTTCATTTTCAGACAGTGTTGACTGAAACAAAATAAAACTCACTACAAATACTATCATTAAAGAAAAAACTAAGAATTTCATAAATTTTCTAACTGTTTTTACAAGTAAAAATGAATTGCTTTCTAAAGCAATAAATTGAATAAATTTTCAAATGAATCCATGGGAAAATACACACTTCCTGAAATGCCCTATGCTTATGATGCATTAGAACCTCACATTGACGCAAAAACAATGGAGATTCATCATACAAAACATCATCAAGCATACACTGACAAACTAAATGCAGCTCTTGAAGGATGTCCAGCTGAAATTCAAGATAAGGATATCCTTGATATCTTATCTGATATTAAATCAGTACCAGAAGACAAAAGAAGTGCAATTAATTTCAATGGTGGTGGCTATGATAACCACAGGCTATTTTGGAACAACATGAAAGCAAATGGAGGTGGAGAACCTGGAGGATCAATTGCTGATGCAATTAAAGATTCTTTTGGAAGCTTCTCTGACTTCAAAGAGAAATTTTCATCTACAACAGCAGTAATTCAAGGCAGTGGTTGGGGATGGTTAGTATACAATCCTTCTTCAGGAAAGGTTGAATACAAATCAATGCCAAATCAAACTAGTCCAAGAACTGAAGGATTAGTACCATTGTTAGGTTGTGATGTTTGGGAACATGCATACTATCTCAACTATCAAAACAAAAGACCTGTCTATATTGAAGCATGGTGGAATGTAGTTAATTGGGATGAAGTAGAAACCAGATTCTCAAAAGCAAAATAAAATTCTTATCTTTATTTTTTTTTTACTAATCCTAGTTCTATCTGTGAATGAATTTATAACCATCTGGGAAAGATCTGTTGTAAATGAGTGAAGAACAGGCACAGCAGTTAATGCAGCAAATGCAAATGCTTGAAACATATTTTTCTGATTTATCTCAAAGAGAAGGAACTTTTCTAAATGTTTTAAGAGAGGCAACTGCTGCAATTGAATCCATGAAATCTCTTAGCCAAAAGCCTGAATCAGAAACTCTTGTTCCGATTGGAATGGGAACATATGTTCCTACAAAAATTTCATCTACTAGCAAGGTTGTTTTGAGTATTGGTGCCGGTGTTGCAGTGGAAAAAGATTTTCCTTCAGCTATAAACTATCTTGAATCACATATTAAAGAAATTGAGGTTGCTTTACAAGATAATGCTGCAAAAAAACAAGATGCTGCAACCCGATTAGAGCAAGGAAGAGAACAACTCAATCAATTAATGCAAACTGTATCAAAACCAAAATCAGGATAAAAATATGTTTGATAAACTTCGTGATGCATTTTCTAATGCAGCAAAAAGTTTTAGTGAAAAGGAACTCCATGAAAAAGATATTGAGGATATTCTTTTTGAATTAGAAATCTCTCTTTTAGAATCTGATGTAGCTATTGAAGTAATTGATGAAATCAAATCTGATCTAAAAGAAAAACTAATTGGTTCAAAAATTGACAAGCATGAAATTGAAAAATTTGTTAAAGATAGTTTGATTTCAAGTATCTCTGCATTATTTGATGCTGCAGGAAAAATTGATCTATTTGAAAAAATTAATGAAAAAAAGAAAAAAGCACAACCTTTCTTAATTTTGTTTGTTGGAATTAATGGAACTGGTAAAACAACTTCTTTAGCTAAAATTGCGTATATGTTACAACAAGCAAAATATTCTGTTGTTGTTGCAGCAGCAGATACTTTTAGAGCTGGTGCAATTGAACAATTACGAGAACATACTAATCGTCTTAATCTGAAACTTGTTGCTCAGAATTATGATTCAGATCCTGCTGCCGTTGCTAGAGATGCTGTGTTGTATGCAAAATCTCACAAAACAGATTGTGTGTTAATTGATACTGCAGGAAGAATGCAAACAAGCAAAAATTTGATGGAACAAATTGAAAAAATTAACCGAGTTGTAAATCCTGATATGACAATTTTTGTAGGTGATTCATTAGCTGGAAATGATACTGTCAACCAAGCACGTGAGTTCTTTAAACGTGTAAAATTTCATGCTTCTATTTTAACAAAAAGTGATGCTGATGCAAAAGGTGGAGCAGCTTTGTCAATCGTGAAAATTACTTGTACACCAATTCTTTTTGTTGGAACTGGACAAGAATACTCTGATCTAAAACCATTTGATAAAGAAACTTTTCTAGAATCTATTTTTGGCTCATTAGATGATGTTGATATGAATAAACTAAAGGAACCCGAACCATCAGAACCAACACCCGAACCAACATCAGAATCAGAACCAGAGCCAACACCAGAACCAGAACCCGAACCAGAACCATCAGAACCAGAACCAACACCAGAACCAACACCAGAACCAACACCAGAACCAACACCAGAGCCAACACCAGAGCCAACACCAGAGACAACACCAGAAACAAGAACAGAACCAACACCAGAAACTGAACCATCAGAACCTGAACCATCAGAACCTGAACCATCAGAACCTGAACCATCAGAACCTGAACCATCAGAACCAACACCCGAATCTTCTTCTGTTGATCCGTTTGAAGGAATTAGTGATGATGACATTAGAACTTTTTCAGAACTATTTGATGTTCCTTCACCTGAAAATGATGACGAAGCAAACAAACTAGGAAATAAAATTCGTGAGTGGATTAAAAATGGTAAACTTGAACCTGGTGAATCAAAAATTGAAGAA
>JADFLN010000124.1 GCA_022564385.1 Nitrososphaerota archaeon
TGCTTTAATCTTAATACCTTCAACACTCATTTCTATACCACTAAAACTTTCAAATGTTTTACCTGGCGGACTGTATGCTAATCTTTGTCTTGTTGCAAAGTATTGATTTGATGGTTGTGTGTAACCAGTAACCATTGCTTTTTGGTCGTTCCAGTTTGATGTTGGAACTTTTCCTACAGGAGCATGTAATCTCACAAAATATCTGTTAGGAGCTGGAGAATAACCTGTAGTCTTTGCTTTGTAATAATGAGTGTCAGTCATTGGAGCAGTGTAATATGCGTCTTCTAATGCGGCTTGTAATGTCACTGGAGGTTCTGTTTTAGTTTTAGTTGGTTTTGGTGTTTCTGGTTTTGTCTCAGCTGGTTTTGCAAATCCTTTTGGTAAAGAACCCGTAGCTTTGGTTGATTCAGCTGGTTTTGTCTCAGCTGGTTTTGCAAATCCTTTTGGTAAAGAACCCGTAGCTTTGGTTGATTCAGCTGGTTTTGTCTCAGCTGGTTTTGTCTCAGCTGGTTTTGTCTCAGCTGGTTTTGTCTCAGCTGGTTTTGTCTCAGTTGGTTTTGTCTCAGTTGGTTTTGTCTCAGTTGGTTTTGATTCTAGCTGAGTAACAAGTTGATTTAGTTTTGATTCTAATTTGGTAATCCTATTTTCGAGATCTTTTTTAGTTTGTTTTTTTGCAGTTACCATTAATTTGGTGGAGAATTTGTTGTTTATGTACATTTGGGTTGATTACTACAAACCAAACTTGTTCAAGTTTTATATGCACAGATAATATAATAATTTCAATGGACGACTTTGAGAAAGAATATCCTGACTTTGATTGGAAGAACATACCAGCATACAAGCATCCTGGTGGCAGAAATTGTCCATGTCCAAAACATGAATACATCAGAGAACAGATCAATTTTACAAAACAAGTAAATCAAAAGGGTAAAGAACCAATCAGAATTACACTCAAGTTTTGTCCCGATCATTATAGAGTATACATGAATGAAGTGATCCCTTCAATGCCACTAAAATACAGAATTCTAACAAAGATTGCTCTAAAACTTGGAGCAATTCAAGTTGAACAATTGAAGTATATGGAATCAGAATTGTGTTTTTACTGCAAGTTTGGATCTGGTGGTCATGACAGAAAAACTGAACTTCCACCAATATAGATTACTCAGGACTTAGTAAAATTTTTGGTTTGTTTGGAGTATCATGATGACAACTCTTTCCACATAAAGGACATTTTTTTCTGTCAAGAAAGATGCATTGACAGATATGAGAATCAAGATATGATTTAGCAGATTGATTTGATTCGCCTGTTCCATTACAAAATGGACATTGAGAACCAAGTAATTCAATGATTCCATTTCCCTTACAAACTACACATTTATCATCACCCAATACTATTTTTTCTATAAGTGAGAACTAAAATACATTTGTTAAAAGAATTTTAAGAAACTCCATTTTTACGTAAATCTAGTTAAGCTTATACTTGAACTATCTTCAGAGTTAGCGTGCCAATAAAAGATATTCATGAATTTATTACAGAACTTGAAAATAATGGAGAATTAAAGCGAGTCAAAACTGAAGTTGACTCTAATTTAGAAATTGCAGAGATATTGAGAAGAGAAATGTACTCTAAAGGTTCTGCGATTCTTTTTGAAAATGTAAAAGGATACGACATGCCAGTTTTAGGAAATGCATTTGGGTCTATGAAAAGATTAGAGATAGGACTTGAGATGACTGACTTTACTGAAATAGGTCAACGTATTGTAGACATGACCAAGATGGATATTCCATCCGGTTTTCTAAACAAAATAAAAAAACTCCCAGAACTTTCAAAGATGGCTTCATCATTTCCTAAAACAGAAACAAGTGGACCAGTAACTGAAATAACATCAACTGATGCATCTTTTGATGATTTACCAATTTTAAAATCATGGCCAAATGATGCCGGCCGATTCATTACTCTAGGACTAGTTGCTACAAAACATCCAGAAACAGGAATAAGAAATCTTGGAGTCTACAGAATGCAAGTAATTGATAAAACGCATGTATTGATGCACTGGCAGAAACACAAAAGAGGTGCACATCATGGAGATATTTCAAAAGACAGAGGAGAAAAAATCCCAGTGGCAATAATTATTGGTGGAGAACCTGCAACAATATTTTCATCAATTGCACCAGTACCAGAAGGACTAGACAAATACTTGTTTGCAGGAATTACAAGAAAAGAAGGTATCAAAACTGTAAAATGTAAAACAATTGATTTAGATGTTCCTGCAAATGCTGAGATTGTTTTAGAAGGATATGTTGATCCAGAAGATATTAGAGATGAAGGACCATTTGGAGATCATACAGGTTACTACACACCAGCTGAGCCATTTCCAACATTTACACTAACAGGAATCATGAGAAGAAAAGATCCGATCTACATTACAACGGTTGTTGGAAAACCAATTCTTGAGGATGCATATATTGGAAAAGTTATTGAACGATCATTTTTACCTTTGATTCGAATGCTCCATCCAGAAATAGTAGACTATAGCATGCCAGCAGCAGGATGGTTCCAAGGATTAGCAATCATTTCAATCAAAAAGAGATATCCAGGCCAAGCAAAGAAAGTGATGATGGGGTTGTGGGGAATGGGACAACTCTCATTAACAAAGACGTTTGTTGTGGTAGATGATGACATCAACGTACATGACATGAATGATGTTATTTGGGCAATTACTACAAGAGCAGATGCAGCAAGAGATACAATAATTATCAATAACACACCAACTGACACTCTAGATCCTGCATCTCCACTTGTCAACTTAGGTTCAAAGATGGGAATTGATGCAACTCAAAAGACAAAAGAAGATGGATATGAAAGAGAAGTTCAGCAATTAGTAAAAGTTGATGATGAAACAAAAAATCTAGTTGATTCTAAGTGGTCTGATTATGGACTATGATACATTAACAGGATTGTAGAAATTATCTCGTTCTTCCACCTGATAACCAATTTGATGAATTGCATCGATGATTTTTTTATCTGTTAGTTCAGTTGAACGAGCACCAGTGCATGAAACAACTTCCTCTCCAATGAGGGTACCACCAAAGTCATCAGCACCATATTGCAAAGCAAGTTGAGCCATGCCAACTCCATTTGTCAACCAAGATGATTGAATGTGAGGAATTAAGCCATCAAAAACTAGTCTGGAGATTGCAATCATCTTCAAAAGTTGAACTCCACCTGTTCCATGTTCAACCAAACCTTCTTCATGCATCAAAGTATTGATTGGCTCAAAATTCCATGGGATAAAGGCCATAAAGCCTTTAGTTTTTTCTTGAAGTTTTACAATTTTGAAAAAATGTTCAACAATATCATTTTTGTTTTCTACGTGACCATACATCATAGTTGCAGAAGCTGGTAGTCCAAGTGAATGAGCTTCATCCATTATTCTAATCCAATCAGCACTAGAAATTTTCTTAGGACTA
>JADFLN010000036.1 GCA_022564385.1 Nitrososphaerota archaeon
TTATCTCCTGTCCTGATTGTGGCGCTGACTTTGAAATCGCAAAAAAAGACGGATCAAACGTTGAGCTTAAGCAAGCAGAAACTGTAGGCGAAGACTGGGGAGAGTAATGTCAAAAGTATGTATCGTGTTTGACCGTCTAAGAACAGAAGAAAAGATGCTTCAGAAAGAGGCACTAGATCTTGGACATGATGCAGTAATGTTAGATGCAAAGATCACTCAAATTAACACCGATAGTAAAAGAGAAGACTATGACTTTGGAGATATTGTTTTAGAAAGATGTGTCAGCTATTTTAGAGGTCTACACTTTACTGCAAGTCTAGAATTTATGGATGTTCCAGTTCTAAACAAATTTGATGTTGCAAATATTTGTGGAAATAAGATGTTTATGACTTTACTTTTGAAAAAAAATAATATTCCAACACCAAAAACATACTTTTCATTTTCTAGTGAAAGTGCGGCAAAGAATTTAGAAACAGTTGGATATCCTCTAGTGATCAAGCCAGTGATAGGAAGTTGGGGCAGAGGTGTAATGCCAATTAAAGATAAAGATACAATGGATGCAGTTCTTGAAATAAGAAATATTACAGATAGCCCCCACGATAGAATTTACTACTTGCAAGAATTAATTAAAAGACCACCAAGAGATATCAGAGTAATCACGATAGGAGATGAACCTATTGCAGCCATGTACAGAAAATCATCAGGTGGTTTTAAGACAAACATAGCACTTGGAGCAGATCCAGAACTTTGTGAGATCACGAAAGAGATTGAGGATATGGCAATAAAAGCATCAAATGCCATGGGTGGGGGAATTTTAGGAATAGATATGATGGAAGACGATGAAAGAGGTCTACTTGTTCATGAAGTCAACAATACAGTTGAATTCAAAGGATTGGCAAAAGTTGCACAACGAAATATTCCAAAAAAAATGATAGAATTTGCTCTAAACTACGTTAGGAAATAAATTACACTTCCTTACGAAGAGGTTTATCATGAAAGTAGGCATTGTAGGAGCATCAGGTTATGTAGGTGGGGAGACACTTCGTCTACTTGTTAACCATCCAGATATTGAGATAGCTATGGTAACATCAAGACAGCATGTTGGTGAATATATTCATAGAGTGCAACCAAGTTTGAAGGGGTTTACAGATCTTAAATTCTCAGAATTAGATTATGATAAATTAACGGATAAATGTGATTTGATTTTCACAGCTGTTCCTCATGGAACTGCAACCGAAATTGTAAAAGCTCTCTATGATAGAGGTATCAAAATAATTGATTTAAGTGCAGATTACAGATTACATAATCAAGAAGATTATGACAAATGGTATGGATGGAAACACCCACACCCAGATTATTTACCAAAATCAGTTTTTGGGATTCCAGAATTACATAGAGAAGAAATCAAAAAATCCCAACTTGTTTCTTGTCCAGGTTGCATGGCGGTTACATCAATATTAGCACTTGCGCCATTAATTCGAAATGACATTATTGAGACAGAGCACATAATTGTAGATTCAAAGATTGGGTCTTCGGGTGCAGGTTCAGGTTCTGGAACTGCACATGCGATGAGAGCAGGAGTGATCAGACCATACAAACCAGCAGGACATAGACACACTGGTGAGATTGAACAAGAACTTAGTGAGATTGCAGGAAAGAAGATCCATATTTCAATGAGTCCACATGCAGTTGATGTAGTTCGTGGAATTTTATGTACAAACCATACATTCATGAAAAAAGACATAGATGAAAAAGAATTGTGGAAATTGTATCGTCAAGCTTATGGTGATGAAAAATTTATCAGACTAATTAGGGACAAAAACGGTTTGTATAAATTCCCAGATCCAAAATTCGTGGTTGGTTCAAACTTTTGTGATATTGGATTTGAGATAGATGAAGATAACAATAGATTGATTGCGTTATCTGCATCAGATAACTTGATGAAAGGTGCAGCAGGTTCCGCCATTCAAAATATGAATATAATGTGT
Organism: Nitrososphaerota archaeon; assembly: GCA_022564385.1. GTDB lineage: Archaea > Thermoproteota > Nitrososphaeria > Nitrososphaerales > Nitrosopumilaceae > Nitrosopumilus. The sequence goes on from JADFLN010000036.1 coordinate 1,989, forward strand.
GGTTTTGATGAAATGGATGGACTTAGATATACTCCACTAACTCCTGTTTAGAAATGATCACAATAAAAATTGGTGGAAGTGTAGTAAATAATTTACATCCATCTACAATTACAGACATTAAAAAAATAGTAAAATCAGAAGGAGTGATTTTAGTTCATGGTGGTGGAAAAGAAGTTACAAAAGTTTGTGAACAACTTGGAAAAGAACCAAAATTCATAACATCACCTAGTGGAATCAAAAGCAGGTATACCGACAAAGAGACTATCGAGATTTTCACAATGGTAATGTCTGGCAGAATAAACAAAACAATTGTTCAGATGCTTCAAAAAAATGGTATTAACGCAATTGGCCTTTCAGGAGTTGATGCCAGAATCATAGAAGCTGACAGAAAAAAGAAACTTCTCATAATTAATGAAAAAGGTAGAAAGCAAGTAATTGATGGTGGATATACTGGAAAAATTAGACAAGTAAACTCTAAATTCATTAAATCACTCTTAGAACAAGGACTTACACCGGTTATTGCACCCATAGCTATTAGTGAAGAATCAGAATTTCTCAATGTTGATGGAGACAGGGCTGCAGCATATGTAGCTGGAAAAGTAGGTTGTGATAAAGTATTATTCATTACAGATGTTGATGGACTCTTAATGGATGACAAACTTGTTTCTAAACTAACATTAACAGAAGCAAAAGAAATTAGACCAAAAATAGGACCTGGAATGGAGAAGAAAATTTTGGCAGCTACAGAAGCACTGGATATGGGTGTCAAAGAAGCATTGATTGCAAATGGCCAGAAAGAAAATCCAATATCTTCCGCAATTGCACATGATAATTGCACGGTGATTGAACATGGGTGAGGATCAATTTATGGGAAATCTATATCAGAGATTTCCAGTTACAATTGAAAAAGGAGTTGGAGCTCACATATGGGATATTGAGGGAAAAGAGTACATAGACTGTATGGGAGGATATGGTGTTGCATTAGTTGGTCATCAAAATCAAAGAGTTAACAAAGCAATAAAAGAACAACTTGATAAAATTATTACGGTTCATAGTTCATTCTACAACAAAACAAGAGAAGAATTTTTGAAAACACTTATCGGATTAGCTCCAAAAAGACTCACACAAGTGCACCTAAACAATAGTGGAGCAGAAGCAATAGAAGCTGCAATAAAGTTTGCAAGAAAGTTTACTGGTAAAAAAGGAATGATTGCAATGAAAGGTTCCTATCACGGAAAATCTTTTGGTGCGTTATCATTAACGTTTAATCCAAAATATAGAAAACCATTTGAACCACTTGTTGAGAAAGTTTCTTTTGCATCCTTTGGAGATATTGAATCACTTCGTTCACTAATTGATAAAGATACAGCTTTTGTAATTTTAGAACCAATTCAAGGTGAGAGTGGAATTATTGTTGCACCTGAAGGATTTTTACAACAAGTAAGGAAACTTTGTGATGAAAAAGGAATTCTGTTAATTTTTGACGAAATACAAGCTGGTTTAGGTAGAACTGGACGATTATGGGCTTGTGATCATTGGAATACTGCACCAGATATTTTGTGTCTAGCAAAAGGAATAGCAGGAGGAATGCCAATGGGTGCAACTCTTGTAAGACCAGATATTCTAGCTTCAATGAGTAAGGGAGAACATTCTTCAACATTTGGTGGAAACCCATTATCTTGTGCAGCAGGAATTGCATCACTCAAAGCATTAACTGATGATGGATTGATTGAAAATTCTGAGAAGATGGGAAAAATTTTCAGAGAAGGATTAGAAAAACTAAAAGAAAAACACACTATGATTAGAGAGATTCGTGGAAAAGGACTCATGATAGGAATAGAAATGAAATTTGAAATCAAAGATATTCTAACGGGATTAATAAAAGAGGGAGTTCTAATGTTATATTCTGGAAGAAATATACTGAGAATTCTTCCACCATTAGTAATTTCTGAAGAGGATATAACAAAAGTTTTACATGCACTTGATATCATATTAACTAAAGAGGAGCAAAAACGTAATGTACAAGGATAGAGTAGATGAGAAAATTATTGAATATCTAAAAGAAAATTCTAGAGAATCATTTGTAGACATTGGTAAGAAACTAAAGCTTTCTGAATCAGCAGTGAGAAGACGTGTGAAAAATCTACTAGGTAGTGGAACTATCAAAAAATTTACTGTAGAACTTGGTGAAGAAAATGCTACTAGTGCAATTGTTTTAGTTTCAGTAGATTCTGCAACAGACACATCTAAAGTTTCTGTGAAACTTGTTAAATTAGAAGGAGTAAAAACAGTTTATGAAATTACAGGTCAGTATGACATTACAGCAATTATCAGTGCAGCAACAATTGCTGAAATTAATAATAGTATTGATGCATTAAGGAAGATTACCGGAGTGGTTGATACAAATACAGTAATTATTTTAAAAAAAGTAATCTAAACGACTTTCGTTTCATTATTTCAATTCAAAACTAAGTTAGGATCACTAGTAGTTATTTTCAACGAAACTAGTACGAATATGTTTATATTCTCAATTTGTACTAACGATTTCAGTAATGAATGATCCGAATCACTATGCAGACATATACAATGCACATAATAAAAATTCAAAGAAGATTAAAGTCTTAGACAGTACTTTAAGAGAAGGAGAACAGCATGCAGGTGTTTCGTTTACAAACAAACAAAGAATTCAGATTGCATGGATGTTAGATTATTTTGGAGTAGATCAAATTGAAATCTCACCAGTTATATCAAAGGATCATAAAGAAGCAACTAAGATAATTATCAAACAGGGATTAAATGCAGACATTGTTTCTCATGGACGTGCTCTCAAATCAGACATAGATATTTCATTAGATTGTGATGCAAAATGGTGTGCTGCATATTTAGGAATCTCAGATATTCATCTAAAAGATAAACTACATATTTCAAGAGAAGAAGCGCTTGACAGAGCTGTAGAAACTGTAGAGTATGCAAAAGCACATGGTCTTAAAATTAGATTTACAGTAGAAGATGGAAGTAGAGCAGAACCTGAATTTTTACTCAAAGTTTGCAAAGCAATTGAGGAAGTAGGAGTTGATAGAATTAGTCTTCCAGATACAGTTGGAATTTTACGTCCAATTGGAATGTATAATTTTGTCAAGAAGGTTAGAGAGGTAGTAGATGTACCATTAGATGCACACGTTCACAATGACATTGGGTTTGCAGTAGCAAATGCATTTTCAGCATGTGATGCAGGAGTTGATCAAATTCATACTACAATTGATGGTATTGGAGAAAGAACTGGTATTCCACCTCTTGCAGAAGTTGCAGTAGCGCTTACTTATCTATACAAATCACCAAACGATTTCAGATTAGACATGTTACTAGATCTGTCTAAATTAATTGAAGATTACACGTCAATCAAACCATATGATTCAAAACCAATTGTAGGATCGTCTGCATACAAACACAAAGCAGGAACACACCTAGCAGCAATTCTCAAAAACCCTGCAGCCTATGAACCTATACCACCAAGAGCAGTTGGAAACAGAAGAAGAATTGTTTTTGGCGAATTAGCAGGAAAAACAGGAGCAGCCTATCTTATGTCACTATTAGGTCTGGAAAAAGATGATGAGGGTGCAAAAGCAGTTGCAGTTGGATTGAAAAATCTCAGAATTGGTGATCTTATAGATATTCCACTTGAAGACAGATTTGAAAAAAAGATAATTAATGATAAATAGAGAGAGGGATAAAGGAGGAAATATGTCAAAATGTGAAGAATGTGATGCAGATATTTCCTTACCAAATGATGCACTTGAAGGAGAGATTGTAACATGTCCAGAATGTGGTGCAAGTTTTGAATTAACAAAAGGTTCAAACGGTTTTGATCTTAAGCCTGCCCAAACGGTTGGCGAGGATTGGGGACAGTGAGTCCTGACGTTACTATTCTTTACGATACCATCCGTTGGGAAGAAAAAGCTCTACTAGAAGCAGGTAAAAAAAATAACATCAACATACAGATGGTTAATTGTAAGAAACTAGCATTGAATTTAGAAAAAAAGCCGGAAGATTATGGCATAGTTATTCAGAGATGTGTGAGTTACTACAGAAATTTACATTCAACTGCAGCTCTAGAAGGACTTGGAGTCAAGGTAATTAATTGTCTCAATACAGGTATTTTTGCAGGAAATAAATTATTTACACATATGTTACTAAAAAAATTTGGAGTGCCAACGCCGGATGCAACAGTTGCTTTTTCAAAAGAAGCAGCTTTGCAAGCATTAGAAACACAGGGATTTCCTAGAGTAATCAAACCAACAGTTGGTAGTTGGGGTAGATTGATTTCAAAATTAAACGACAAAGAATCTGCTGAAGGAATTATTGAAAGTAGAGAAAATATGTACCCAATTTATCAAATTCACTACCTAGAAGAATTTGTAAAAAGACCACCAAGAGACATCAGAGCTATAATGGTAGGAGACAAAATAGTTGCAGCGATTTACAGAACTTCTGGAAATGGTAATTGGAAAACGAATATGTCATTAGGTGGAATAGCAGAACCATGTAAGGTTACACCAGAAATGGAAGAAATGTGTATTAAGGCAAAAAATGCAGTTCAGGGAGATATTGTAGGTGTAGATTTAATGGAAAGTGACAAGAAAGGATTAGTTGTTCATGAGGTTAACAACACAACAGAATACAAGAATACTGTCAGAGTATGTGAAGTAGACATTCCTTCTTTAATGCTGGATTATGCACTAAATATAGGCAAGTAAAAAATGAATACTCATTTTACAGTAACACCAAGTTTTACAGTGAAGACACTTGAGAAAGCACTCAGACTTTACACACCGTCTCTCAGTGAAAAACCAATGGCAGATTTTTTAGTTGATAAATGTGATGATTTAGGATTTGAAGATATTCAAATTGATGAAGTAGGAAATTTAATTGCAAAGAAAGGAACTGGTTCACCAAAAATTATGTTATGTGGACACATGGATGTTGTTCCAGGAAAAGTCAAAGTTAGAAAAGAGGGAGATTCACTTTATGGGCGTGGCGCATCAGATGCAAAAGCACCATTAATTGCAATGTTATTTGCTGCAGCATCAATTCAAGATAACAATGGAACTATAATTTTTGTAGCAGCTGTAGATGAAGAAGGAAGTGCTACAGGAATAAAAAATCTTGTAAAAAAAGAAATGAATATTGATTATGCGATTTTTGGTGAACCAAGTGGAGTTAAACAAGTCACAATTGCATACAAAGGAAGGTTAGCAATTAATCTCAAAGTCAGTGTTGAGGATAGCTCTCATGCAAGTGCACCATGGCTTTCAAAAAATGCAATTCAAGAATCAATGATTTTTGCAAAAGAACTCAAAGAAGGATTAGAAATTGGTCAAGAAGGTAAAACTAAAGGAATGTTATTGACTGTAACTATAACGGAAATTAAAGGTGGGATTAGTCACAATGTAACTCCAAAAGAATGTGAAACTACTTTTGATATTAGAATTCCCGTAGACATGAACTGTAAATCTACTGAACAAAAAATTGCAACATTAGTAAAAGAAATTTCGAAGAGAAGGGGGGTAGAAGCATTTTATTCAATTCTTGATGAAACAGAGCCTTTTGAGGCACCTCATAATTCACCATTAGTTAGGGCATTTACACTTGGAATTATGGATATAGAACATTCAAGACCAACTCTAATTAGAAAAACAGGTACAGGTGACATGAACGTTCTTGGAAATCAGTGGAAGATTCCTGTTGTTACATACGGCCCAGGAGACCCACATGAAGCTCATACAATTGACGAGAAAGTTTCAATTGATGAATATCTAAGAGGAATAGAAATTCTTAAGAAAACCCTTCAGCACTTAAAAAGACTTCATGATAAAAAGATGCGGTAATGCTTTGGTTTGTAGGTTTAGGGATTTCTGGATTCAAATCAATTCCCAGTGAAGGGTTAGATATTTTATCAAAAGCAGATATTGTTTATCTTGAACAATTTACCAGTCCAATTAGAAAATCTGATTTTACTAAAATCAAAAATGCGACAAAGGGGGAATTCAAATCTGCGAAAAGATGGTTAGTGGAGGATGGAAATGAGATTTTACGAAATGCAAAGAAGAAAAAAGTAGTTTTACTTTCATATGGAGATCCATACATTGCAACAACTCACATAGAATTAAGAACAAGAGCAATTAAAGAAAAAATAAAGACATATTCCATTCATGCTTCATCATCACTTACTTCAATGATAGGGGAATGTGGTTTACATTTTTATAAAATTGGAAGAATTGCAACAATTATGAGTGAAATGAAATCACTCACAACTCCATATTATATAATTTATAAAAATATCATTGAGGGAAATCATACAGTACTTCTCTTAGAGTACAATCAAGACAAAGATTTTTTCTTGGATCCTAAAGATGCATTAACCGGATTATTAGAAACAGAAAAAGGACAAAGAAGAAATGTTATTAGTTCATCTACCTATGTTATTATCGCATCAAGAATAGGATTTAAGAATCAATCAATTATTTCAGGCAAAATATCTAGTTTGAAGAAAAAAGATTTTGGGAAGCCACCACACACAGTTATCATACCAGGTAGATTACACTTTACTGAATCAGATGCCTTGAAGATATTAGGGAAGTGTATTGATGAGCCATATGATAATTCCGAAAAAACAAAGAAGATTTCAATACAGATGATGGAAAAGTATGTTCCAATGGTTAAAGAAGCGCTTAGTGAAGTCGTATCACACTATAAAGATCAAAAAGAATTTCAAAAAATTTTAGAAAATGCAGAATTATACATTCAAGATGCAGAGAAATTTCTAGAAGATGGTCAAGATGAGGTGGCAATTTTGAGTATCGGGTATGCAGATGGTCTCGTAGATGCATTAAGATTGGCAAAAGGCCTTGATCGAAAGATGTAATCTTTTTCGATGAATTAAAGAGAGGGTCTAGAAATATGAGAAATATTGGAAATAAGTGAGAAGGCAATTCTTTCTGCCATATATATATGCCAAATTAATGGAAAATCAGCATTAGAAATAATTAAGAAAAAAAGTATGCTTTCATTAGATGCAATTAACTCAAAGATTGACAAATTAATAAAAAATCAACTTGTAAACAAGGATAGAAATACGCTTACTGAAATTGGGAGAAATTCATTACATGTAGTGTTAGCTGGAGGGGTTTTTGACATCATTCATCCAGGTCATATTTACACACTAAATGCGGCAAAAGCATTAGGAGATGTTCTTGTAGTGGTTGTAGCAACTGATAACACATCTGAAAAAATGAAGAAAAGAAGACCACTACATACACAAGAACAGAGACAGGAATTAGTAAATTCAATGGTAATGGTAGATCTTTGTCTAGTTGGACAAGAAGATGATATTTTTAAGACAGTTAATAGTGTGAGACCACAAATTATTGCATTAGGTTATGATCAAATTCATCAAGAGAAATTCATCACAGATGGATGTAAAAAGATTAAGCTTGAAGCAAAAGTTGCAAGATTGCAATCTCCAATTCCTGAAAGCTCTAGCTCTAAAATAGAAAAAGAGTATGGGAAAGATATTCACGGAATTTAGGAATTTATTGGAATCTTGATTAAAATTTTTGAGCCATCTGTTAGTTTTGCATCTTTTCTTATACAGATTTTTGATATTAACTCAACTATAGAATCATCATGATGAGTTCGCTCAAGTATAATTAATTCACAATTAATTGAATTGTTGAGTTTGGCTGTAAAGCATTTTACCCACCCATAGGTTCTCTTGCCATCTGAAAAGCTCTTAATTTTGATGCCCTCTAAAATTTCAAATTGTTTAATTGCTTCTTGATGAATTTTTTGATCTAATCTGACATTAAGAGTTCCTGGAAATGGAATATATCCAATTTTGGGTTTAAACTGTTTTGTATATCCCTTTAATCCCATATAATACGCACCTTCACCCATTCCAGAAACCAAAATTCCTTTTAGTTCAACATAAGATGGAGAAGAATCCAGACTTTTTTGTAAAATGGCCAAGAGTTTTACCATTTCAGAGAAACCTTTTGTAGTAATTTTTACGGAAATATTTCTACCACTGACTAATCTTTCAATGAAATGATTTTGTTCTAACTCAAGCAGATGTTTTGATGCAGCTTGTTGTGATTTTTTGATGTTTTTTCCAAGAGATGAGGTAGTGATACTAACATAATTGTATTTGGCTCCTTTAGAGAGAAGGTAAGAAAGAGTTTGTATATGCTGAATCTTCAGTTCAGTCATCTGGGAAGCCTATGTTAAGCCCAAGTCACCAAATATTTTGAGTGTAATTCCATCAGGGTTGGATAGTTTAGCAACTCTATGACCAATAACACATTCAATGCCTACATTTTTGGCGCTATCTATTAGTCTTTGAGTAATAATTCCATCCAGTAATAGATACTTGATTCCAGATTGTGTTGATAATTTACTAACAACTTCACTGATTGGAACTTTGAAAATTTCATTTTGATCACTGTCTAGTGCAACTGCTTCAAGTGTTTCATTAAGATTTGGAAAAATCTTTGATGCTACATCTACAATTGATTTATCATTTTCATTTTGTAGTGATGGTTTTGATTTTCCATCTTTAATTTCATTAGCAACAGGACTTAGAATTTCATCAATTCTTTGTGGAGTTAATTCTTCAACTTCAACATCGTTATCTGCTCTAAGTTCATAATCTACTGAAACAATAGATTTGAGTTCTTTGAGGATAAATCCACCGGATCTATCTCCATCAAGGAAGGCAACAACAGTATCTTTTGAATTACACAGTTCTGTGATAGATTCATCAATTTTTGCACTCTCAATTGAAATAGCATTATCATATCCTGCTCTCAGATGATTGATTACATCTGCCCTTCCCTCAACTAGTATTACCCAAGTAGAATCAAAAACGCCAGAACTGCATGTAAGTTTTGATGGTCCATATGTTGATAGTTTTCCAGCATCACCTTGATGAACATCATTTAGCATGCTTTCTCCTTCGCTAACGGTTTTTGTTGCCCATTTTTGTTTGATTTCTTTTGCACGTCGTACAATCTCATCTTTTTTTGCAGCTCGTACATCATCAATGTCATCTAATGTAAATTTACAATCAAATGGACCTACTTTGTCAATGCTTTCTATTCCTGCAGCAATTAATGCACAAGTATCAATATCAGTACTCATTGGGATTAAAGCATCACCAGTTGTAGTATTAGCAGTAGATTTTGCATTAACTTCAATACGTCCTACTTTAGAAACTCGTTGCAGTTCATTTAGATTCATCTCTGGACCTAACAGTCCTTCTGTTTGGCCAAAGATTGCTCCAATTATATCTGCTCTTTCAACAAGTCCATCAACTTCGTAGGAAAGCTTAACATTATATTTGACAATTCCTGATTGTGGCATAAATTATTCATCTCCTTAATTATCATAATTTTGGTTTTTACTTTTGATATATGAGGGTATCGCAAAAAGTTACATTGAGGATATGGGATTTTTCAAGAAATGTGCATAGCGATGACTAGAAAATTCTAAAAATGAAAAATAATGAGTAGTTTATTCAGTACTAAATGAGGAACCACATGAACAGGATTTTGTAACATTTGGATTATTAATTTTAAATCCAGAACCCATTAAGCTTTCAATATAGTCTACATTTGCACCTTTAAGATGTTCAATACTGTAGCTGTCAACTAGGAATTTTACACCATTTTCTTCCATGACGATGTCATCTTCTTCTGGTGCCTTTTCGAAGCCCATTCCATAAGATAGACCAGAACAACCTCCACCTTGAACATATACTCTAAGATATTCAGGAGATTCTGCTTCCTCTTTCATGAATTCTTTGATTTTTTCAGCTGCTTTTGTACTGATTGTGATCAACTTTTCTGTTTGTTCAGTTGCCATTATAAATAAAAAAGTTGGTTCAAATTATAATAAGCTTTTCCCACCCAACACACTAGGAATTCAAAAAATCAGCACGTTTTTGACATAGTTACAACAGTTTGTAGTGATCTGAGTATGTTTGAATAGATCATTTATAGTGTTATTCCAATAATTTTGTCATTATCAATTACTGATAATTTTCTAATTTTTCAAGTTGAATAAAATAAGGAAAGTTAGAAATGTTATTTCTTTGACTTGTTTACAAATGCGGTCATACGTTCTTCTCTATCAGGATGAGTGAAACAATTTCTCCAAGCAAGTAATTCTATTGCAAGACCAGTATCAAGGTCTGCATTTCTTCCCTTGTTGATTGCAACTTTAGACATCTGAACACCCATTGTAGAATTTTTAGCGATTTGTTGTGCCATTTTCAAAGCTTCTTCTTGTAATGATGCAAGAGGAACGACTTTATTTACAAGACCAATCTCTTTTGCTTCATCTGCTTTGATTATTTTTCCAGTGTAAACAAGTTCTTTTGCCATTCCCACAATTCTCATCAATCTTTGTGTTCCACCCCATCCAGGAGGAATACCAATTGTTACTTCTGGTTGACCCATTCTTGCAGTATCTGCAGCAATTCTAATATCACAAGACATTGCAAGCTCACAACCACCTCCTAAAGCAAAGCCATTAACAGCTGCAATAGTAGGTTGTTTTACTAGTTCAACAGTTGATGTAACAAGTTGACCAGTTTTTGCATACTCAACTGATTCATCTGGAGAGATTTTTGACATGTATTCAATATCTGCGCCAGCAGAAAATGCCTTTTCCCCTTCACCTGTTAAAATTATAACTTTAACATTATCATCATGGTTGAATGCTTCAAAAGTTTTGATTAGTTCTTTTGCAACATCAATATTCATAGCATTAAGTTTGTCAGGTCTGTTGATTTTAACTGTACAAATGCCATCAGAAGTAGATGTAGTTACTAGTGACATGTTAAATTTCCAAATTATGCGAGACTTAAATGTTCTCTATTTTCCGCGTACTTTGCCCCATTGAGATAATGCAGATGCAACTGCAATCCAAGTTCGAATATCTTGGTAAACGGGAATCTTGTGTTTCTCAATCAATTTTATCATTTTTTCAGTATATGGGCCACCATTACAACCAACTAATAGTGGTTTCTTTTTTTTCTTTGAGAAATCATTAAGATAACCAACAATTGTTTCTTCAAGTGGATCATCTTGGAATACAAACCAGGGCATAACAATATCAATATTCTTTTCAGCATAAAATTGCTGAATGACAAATCTATAGTCATCTGCAGTTGCACCACCACCTACATCTGCCGGATTACCATTATGAATAGGAACAGTTGGTGGAAAACGAGCCTTTATTTTTTTGAGAAGTTGTGGTGACAACTTTCCTATTGTAAGACCTAATCTTTCTAAATGATCAATTCCACCAATCATTGGA
>JADFLN010000037.1 GCA_022564385.1 Nitrososphaerota archaeon
ATTATACAATATCAGTCCATCATCTCTGCTTTGGCTTGTAGGAATGGAAGCAAATCCATGTTTATGCATAATTTTTGCCACTCAATCTCCTGAAGAATCCCCTGTAAACATTCTTCCTGTTCTGTTTCCACCATGAGCAGCAGGTGCCAATCCAACAATTAGCAACTTTGCATTAACATCACCAAATCCTGAAAGTGGTTTACCATAATAATTCTCATCTTTGAATCGCCTTACCTTATTTTTTGCAACATCTCTTATGTACACTGCAAGTCTTGGACATTTTTTACAGCTTACAATCTTTTTGTTTAATGATTCAATTGACTCCAATTGGACAATCTTAATTCATGTCAATAAAAATACTCTTTTCAGAGTTTACCATATGAATTATAAACAATATTTGCTCCATTTTCAAAGTTAACAAGATGATGAATCGAAATATAGTGATAATTATTGGAATTGTGATTTTTGTGTTAATAGTGATATTTTTTATTCCATTAGTAGATGAGTTTGAAACATTCAACTGTATCACAACACCATGTGTAATGCCAAAAATTACTATTCATCAATGGTTACATAATCAATATACTTGATAATGTGAAAAAAAGCCATCGTTGAAACACGCTTTATCCGATTGTAACTAGTACACACACGAATTAGAACTTTAGTACATTGCTTATGTAACTTGAAACATTAGATGAATGAAATTTTTCTTATATTTTTTAGTCACCTTGGTCATTTTTAAGAAAACAAAAAGAGTTTCTTTAAATTCTATAATGAAGTATCAAAAGTGATTAAATGAGTGAAACTTGGAGGGAGAGACTCGGTCGAAGAAGATTGGAAATAGGAATAGAAGGACCAGAATACGATTACATTCAAAGTTACATCGAGTTTTATTGTTCAGAGGCTGATCGTAGATGTAAAAAAATCGACATGAACAAAACTGTGGATGAAGTCATTGATTCTATGAAAAATGAAGACTTTGATAAATTTACAAGATCAGTAATTAATTCTGTTCACAAAAAACAAGGATTTGATGGACAAGCTCCTGCTCAGATGGCTTGATATTTAGAAACTATTTCTAAAATACTGTAAAACATAAAGAGCTTAGAAAATATCAAAGATTTTTCTTGCTAAATAATGGTGCAAGACCAGATAACACAAAAGATTCTATTTTTTTTCTGTGACACCTACGAATCCTCAGTGGTTTTGTCTTCCAGTACTGCTGAGAATAATTACATTAATTGTTCTTTTCAAATGGTTTGATCCATGAATATTATGTTGAAAAATGATTTATTGCATATACTACAATTCCCATTCCAAGAAGGGCATAACAGATGTTAGTGATAAGTTGTGGTTTCATCATTTTAATATTCTAAATCAAGTATATCTTCTTTCAGTATGTTGGCTGAATCGCCAAAAGCTGGCTTTATTCTATGCTTTTAATACTTACTATGATATCCATCGATATTCTTTATATGTCAAAGTCTAAAAGATTTGTAATGAAAAGTAGAGAACTTCTAAGCATAATTTTATCTCTAATCATGGTATTGGGTGTAACTGCAGGTTCTGCATATGCCCAAACAGATGATGTTCGAGACGAAGAATCTGACGATGACAGAGATGACTATGATGATTCCAGATATGGTAAACATGATCTTGACAACAAACTAGATAGATATTGTGAAATGACTGACGAGGAAAAAAGAGATCTCATTTCAAAGCATGATAAAACAAAAGAACATGTTGATAGAATGAATGCATACTGTGAACTTGATGAAGATGAGCGAGATGTATACATTGAAGAACATAAAGCCGAATTCAAAATGAATCATGACAAAGACATCAGAGACAAACTCAATCTATACTGCGAAATGTCTAATGATGAGAAGCAATCATTTTTAGCTGAACATGATAAAGCAGAAGATCATGCAGATAAGATGAATGCGTATTGTGAACTAGATGAGGATGCTAGAATTGCCTTCATTGAAGAACATAGAGACGAGTACAAATCTCAAATGAAAGACAAGATGGTTAAAGGTAAGCATTTGGATTATGATAGACTATGTGCATTATCTGAATCTGATAGAGCATTAGAATTTGATGATTCTGAAAAACTTGAGAGAATCACTAATTGGTGTAATATGACCACTGAAGAAAGAGAAGAGTTCAAGCGAGAAACTCATGATACTATGAAAGAGAAAATGACTGACATGAAAATGGACAAAGTTCATGATAAGATGAAAATGTCTGACATGTCCCCACGTCTTAAAGCAATGATCATGGAGAAGCGTGACATCTCTGATGAGAGAACAGATGAAATCAGAATGAAATACAAAGAAAAGCACGGTGACTATGATGCGAAAAAGTCAGAACTCAAAATAAAGTTCAAAAACCATATGGCAACAATGAAGATCGAAATATCTGATGAGCGCAAAACTGCCATTCATGATAGAGTAGCTGAGATGAAGGCCTTCAAGATAGACCTACGTGAGAGATCATCAGAACTATCAGACGAGGAAAAACAAGAACTTAGAGCAGAATTCATTGAAAAGGCAAAAGATATCCAACTAGCTTGGATTTCACCACGTCACCAAATGAATGCAGGTATTGATGCAACAGAGATTGAATGTCGTGAAGGATTTAGTCTTGTACTGAAAGAATCTAACGGAAAGGCAATGTGTCTTAAAGCAGATACAGCACTCAAAATGATTGATCGTGGAATTGCGGTTCCTGCAATCTAATCTTTTTTTATTTTTGAGCTTTAACTAAAATGATGAATCCCTAAGTGTTCCAAACTAAATTTCAAAGCAATTAAAAATACAAAGAAATTATTCAAATATACAAAACTTTCAAGAAAATGTCTCTATTCAATCATATCCCAATAAATTTTCAACAAGCACAATTAATTGAAAAAGATAATGCACATTATTATCAAACACCAAAAGGTGATATTTTTCCATCAATCACAACAATACTGAAAAAAACAATGTCTATTGAAAAACAACAAAATCTACAAAATTGGGAAGAGCAAGAAATAGCATCTGAATACATTACACGAGAATCATCAGTTATAGGCACTCAAACCCATAAATTAATTGAAAACTTCCTAAATGAAACAACATCATCTGAAGAATTTCGACTCTTATCAGTTGCTCATTTTAATAATCTAATTCCGTTTTTACAAAAAATCAACGATATTCATGGAACCGAGTTAAGATTGTACAGTAATGCAATGAAACTAGCAGGAACATCTGATTGTATTGCCAAATATGGTGGAGAACTATCCATCATAGATTACAAAACAAAACGAAGTAATCAACAAGAAGAATGGATGACTGATCATTTTATTCAAGGTACAGCATATTCACAAATGTTCAAAGAACTAACTGGAATTGAAATAAAACAAATTGTAATTCTTGTTAGTAGTGAGAAAAATACGAGAATGGAATTTGTAAAAAAAGCTGAAGATTATGTAGATCTTCTAAATCAACGCCTAGAACAATTCTATGAGATCAAAAAAACTGTCTAGTTTTGTTGTTATTACAGAAATATCTAAATTACAACCATTTGGCATACACTCATCTTGGAACAGGGTCAAGTTATTGTCCCAATATTGATAGTTCTTGCAGTAGTAATCTTTGCAGGAACTCGAATCTGGATGATGTTTAGAAAATAAAGAGTTTAGAATTTTCTATAATCCTCCACCAGAAATTTCACCTAATTCTAATTCATAACCACTAGGATCTACAATGTAAATTGATTTTGATTTCTCCCAATCAACTATACCTCCATAAAGTATCTCAACACCTAGTTCTTTGCATTTTTCAATTACTTGATTAAAATTTGCAATATTAAATCCAAAGTGAGCAATTCCTCCTTCTGGTGACATGTTATGTACTTCATACAAGCAAAGCTTGATGGTATCATTTCCAATTATTTTTGATGGCACATCTAGTTTGTTTGTATTCTCTTCTTGTTTTATCTCAAAGCCAAAAAGATTCTTGTAAAATTTTACACTTTGTTCCAAGTCTTTGACTTTCATATTTACATGATCAATTGATGTAGCCTCAAGATTATTCATGCACTATTTCTAGATAATACTGGTATTTAGTTTGGCATTTACAAACTATCCCAGATGCACTTGTCTGGGTGTATAGTCTGGGTCATCAGAATATTTTGTTATCAGTTTTGTTATATCATCAACAATTTCATTAAGTTCTAGTTCAGGTTCTGAACTTACCATTAAAAGTGCCTTGTTATTAGCAGGGATTGTCAGACGATTAACTTTTTCATATTTTGTAATTGAATACAGTGGTTCACCTATTATGGATGAGTCATGTTGACGAGTTCTCCATCTCATGTATGAATGAACTAAAGTATCATTAGTTTTGTCTTTTTCAAATAATCTGGTAACTCCTTTTTGCATTTTTTCCCAAATTTTTATACATCCAGTTTGATAGATTCCAGAATACCTAATCTTAGGATTCAGTTTTAGGATATCATTATTCAGGCTGTCGTAATCCATATCTAATGTAGATATTCCTAGTAGTTTAATTTTCTTTTATAGTATATTGAGACTTTGCAAAAAACTGCCTAGTTCTACAGAAATATCTAAATCACAACCATTTGACAAGTAATTATCTTGGATTTACCACGTGGAATGAAGGACTTTGAGAAAAAAGAGAACGCAAATATCGAACATGTTAGATATCATTTCAAACAATTATCAAATTTGTATGGATTCTCATTTATGGATCCGTCTCCAATTGAATTACTATCAGTATTAGAGACAAAGTCAGGTCCAGCAATCAAAGACGAAATCTACTACTTTAAAGACAAAGGAGACAGAGAAGTAGCACTACGATTTGACTTTACAGTCGGATTAACTAGATATGCATCATCCCAAAAATCAATCAAGTTACCGGCAAAGTTCTCAAGCTTTGGTGGAGTATTTCGATATGATGAGCCACAAAAGGGAAGATACAGATACTTTCATCAGTGGGATATCGAGATTTATTGTAAAGCTACACTAGAATCTGAGGCTGAAATCATTGAATTTACATCTCGACTATTTGATTCACTATTATTGAAAAATATCATTATTGATATTAACCACAGAAATCTCGTCGAGTCTTACATTAACAAAATTTTTGACTCTAATGATCCACAACTAGTAACAGATATTTTACGAGCAGTAGACAAGATTTCAAAAAAGTCTAAAGATAAAATCCTAGCAGAATTCAAAGACAGATACGAAACAGAAAAGCTAGAAAAGATTTTAGAGTTCTCACAAATTAAGGGAACCATTTCAGAAATTGAAAAAGCATTTGATGTATCACAACTAGAGTCTTGGGATGAGCTAAAATTATTGATTGACTCTTTAGAAAACAGAGGAGTCTCAAATGTCAGAATCAATTTTGGAATAGTTAGAGGTTTGGATTATTATTCAGGTATAGTCTTTGAGGTATTTGATAAAAATTCAACATTGGGAGCTTTGGCTGGTGGTGGACGTTACGATTCTCTAACTAAAGCATTTGACAGAGAAGATATCGGAGCAACAGGAGTTGCAGGTGGAGTGGAAAGAATCATTCTTACAATGCAAGAGCAAGGAATAATTCCAGAAGTAAAACAGAATAGGATTGCAGTACTATACATCAATGACGAGATGCAAAAAGTTGCACACTCGATTGCATCCCTACTTCGATTAGCGAACATCCCAACTGATATTGACTTGATAGGACGTAACCTGAAAAAACAGATGGAGATCGCAACTAACGCAAGATTCTCAATTATTGTGGGGCCACAGGAACTCGAAAAAGGAAATGTTGTATTACGTGATATGATTGATGGAACAGAAGGAATAATTTCTTTGGAAAAACTTACCGAAGATCCAAACTCTATTCTTAATTTAGAAAAGCTCTAGTCAACATCATAATTTCAGGACCAGTAGTTAATGATCCAACAACTAGTGCATGGTTATTTGCAAGAATTCCAGACGAAACATATGGCGTGCCATTATTAATTGAACTCTGCTCTATTTTTACGCCTAAGAGATTGGCAAATGTTTTCATGTCTTCCTCATCAGCTTCTGGATGAATTGCAGCACCAGTATTATTTGCAACAAGAACTACTCCTGTCTGATTGAATCCTGCAATTTTTTTCTGAATCACCTCAACTCCAAGAACATCCTTGATCGTCTGACAGTCTTTCTCTGACAACCAAGGAGATACAACTGCTCCTTTATCATTTGCACAGATTACATTTCCAAGTGCAGTAAATTTTGAATCAAGTACACCAACTTCCATGTCAGTCTCTTTTTTGAAGAAATCATATTCCTCTTGATATGCAGTTTTAGGAAGTAAGATTCCTTTGTTGTTCATTACAGATAATATTCCAATAAGTCTTGTGTTTGCAATTGATGTGTAAAGAATATCTGCATTAAGATATTTTGCAAGCTTTTCTGCTTTTGATTTGGCATAACCCATTGGAACCATAACCACACTATCATTAACACTAATGTATACTCCAAGATTTGGTCCCCGATAAACATCAAATTTGAAAATATCCATCTTCCAAAATTGATCGTAGATCGTTATGAACGTAAGGAAATTTTTAGTCGTAGTTGATTTTTCTCACTAATAGATCTCTCTTCAATCTACCTAGCTTTAAATAATATTGAAATTGAAGTCCGTTTATGCCAATAGCAGAAAACTTTCCTGAAGGCCTAAAGGCAATAGGAAAAATTTCAATCTCAGACGGTTACTTCCATATTATGTGGGGTCCTGGTAAAACTACAAACACAGATGGCTCAAAAGCTGAAGCGTTAGTAGATGAAGATGTTGTAGCAGCATATGCGGAACGAAAAGAAGAGCAAGTTCCTCTTGGTGTCAGTGGTACAATGGTTGCCGTTGATTGGGACTCTTGTATTGCAGATGGTGCATGTATTGAGGCATGTCCAGTACAGGTATTTCAATGGTATAGAACCGAGAAGGATATTCCAGCAATTGAGGCAATTAATACAACTTTTGAGGGAACAGGTAGTGATGTTAAAGACGAACGCAAAGATCTTACTGACAAGGCAGATCCAATCAGAGAACATGACTGCATTTGGTGTATGGCATGTGTATCAGTATGTCCTCCTCAAGCTATCAAGGTTGATCAGGCAAATTTAGAAGCACATGAGAACGCAGCTAAAACTTTGTAGATATAAACAATTTTGAAAATACAAACGATTCAAGAAATTTTTTCTTTTTCTAATTTTTAATGCGATCTAAAGTTAGTTTGAACAAATTTTACCAATACTTAAATAAAAATTAAATTAAAATTGTAGTATGCCAATATTAGAAGATTTTTGTCATGATAAAGAACCAATTGGCAAGATAAGCCATTCAGATGGCGAGCATTTTCATTTTGTTTGGCCATCACAAGGACTAGTAGAAGCATCAAAGGATGAAAAAACATTAGATGCTTACAAAGCAAATGGAGAGGGGATGGTACCACTTGGTGTTAGTGGTACAATGGTTGCAATTGATTGGGATTCTTGTGTAGGTGATGGTGCATGTATTGAGGCATGTCCAGTACAGGTATTCCAATGGTATAGAACTGAAAAAAATATTCCAGCAATTGATGCAATTAATGAGACCTTTGAGGGAACAGGTAGTGATGTAAAAGAGGAACGAAAGGATTTCTCAGACAAAGCAGATCCAATCAGAGAACATGACTGCATTTGGTGTATGGCATGTGTATCAGTATGTCCTCCTCAGGCTGTTTTAGTTGATCAAGGTAACCAGGAATGGCATGAAAAAGCAGCAGGAACTTTTGTAAAAATGGAATCAAGTTCTTCCAATCCACACTCACACGACTAGAGAAATTTTATCTTTTTGTAGTATTTTATACTATGAGATTTAGTCTCAACTAATTTTGTCTAGCTTTAAATAATATTCTAAAATTATCATAGTATGGTAGACCTAGTTATAGCAGAAGACTTTTGTCACGATGACGTCAAACCAGTAGGAAAGACAAGCCATGCAGATGGTGAGAATTTTCATTGGATTTGGGGCAAAGGAGATCCAAACGGAAAAGCATTTTCAAATGATGATGTAAAGGCAGCTTATGAAGAACATGGAGAAGAAATGGTTCCTCTAGGAATTCATGGAACTACTGTCGCAGTCGATTGGGATTCATGTATTGCCGCAGGTGAATGCTTTGGTGTATGTCCTGTTCAAACATTCCAGTGGTATAGAACTGAAAAAGATATTCCAGCAGCAGACTGTCTTGATGCAACCTTTGAAGGTACTGGCCTTACAGAAGCATCTGAAAGATTAGATGCTTCAGACAAATCACAACCAATCCGAGAACATGATTGTACAATTTGTATGGCATGTCAAGAAATTTGTCCTCAAGGAGCAATTCTTATTGAAGCAGGAAACCAAGAATGGCACGAAAAGGCAGCAGGTACATTTGTGGTAATGCCTTCAAGTGGTGGCGGACCTCACTCACACGATTAAAGAAACTTTTCTTTTTTCTTATTTTTCTATTTTACATCAACAAATTTTAATCACTTTTTTGCATAACTTTTTGCAGAGGTCGCCTAGCTCGGTAGGGCGCGGGCCTTGAGAGCCTGTGTGCGCAAGCATACGGGGGTTCAAATCCCTCTCTCTGCGTTTTATTTTTAATTATAAATTATAATACACAAATTTTGACGATTTATTAGACATTAGAAGTAAGAAGAAAGTAACTATGGCACAGCAACAACTATCAAAAAAGCAAAGTTGTCCCAGATGTGGAAAAAGTAAATTAATCACTGATGAAGAAACAGGTGAACTGTTTTGTGGCAAGTGTGGCTTTGTAATTACTGATAGAGTTGAAAATAATGGACCAGAAAGAACATTCTCAGATAGCAGTACAAACAAATCTCGAACTGGAGATAGAACATCACTAACGAGACATGATCAAGGTCTAAGTACAATTATCAATCCAATTAACAAAGATTCTTCTGGAAATCCATTATCCTCATCCATGAAATCATCCATTAAGCGATTAAGGATTTGGGATAGTAGAAGTCGTACAAAGAATTCTGCTGATAGAAATCTTCAACATGCACTAGGTGAACTCCTCAAAATGAAAGAGAAGTTAACACTATCAGATCCTATAGTTGAAAAAGCAGCTTACATTTACAGAAAAGCTCTGGAAAAAAAACTTGTTAGAGGTAGATCAATTCAAGCATTAATAGCTGCAACACTTTATGCTGCTTGTCGTGAAACCGGCACTCCAAGAACTCTTAATGATATTTCATCTACAATTAACATTACAAGAAAAAACCTCGCAATTTGTTACAGGATGATAGTAAAAGAATTGGACTTGAAGATGCCTGTAGTGGATTCAGTACAGTGTATTGCACGAATTGCAAGTCAGATAGGTCTATCAGAAAAAACTAAACGTCATGCAATGAAACTACTCAAAAAAGCTGAAGAAAAACAAATTGTGTCTGGAAAAGATCCAATGGGAATGGCAGCATCTGCACTATATCTTTCAAGTATGGAAACTGGTGAGAATACTACCCAAAAAACAATTGCCTTGGCTGCAGGTGTTACTGAAGTGACAATCAGAAATAGATGTAAAAGTCTAAAATCTCTAGATGTTTTCTGAATTAGTCTCTAATTTTGCAAGTTCTGCAAGCATTGCAGATAGCTGAATTTCAGAATTTGCTCCAACTAAAATTCTATAATCATACTTTGCAATTACCTGTAAAATATCTGACAGTTTATCATGTTTTGATTTGAAAACCGCTGAATTGAAATACTTAAGAAAATCAGATTCTGACATTCCATAAACTTTGATTAATTCTATCATCTTCTCTCTTGCTTTAGTAACTTTTCCAGATAATGCAATTTTTAGAACCTCATCAACATCACTAGTTTTTGTTAGCCCCGCTGAAATCTTTACATTCTCTTCAGTGATTTCACCAAGACTTGCTGTTGCTTGCATTAGATTAATTGCATGTCTTAAATCACCTTCTGTATATTCATAAATTGCTTTTAGACCTTTTTTGTCTGCCTTTACTTTCTCTTTTTTGGAAATCTCTTCCAATCTAGTAATAACGTCTTCCTCAGAAACTGTTGTAAACTTAAAAGATGCACATCTACTTTGAATAGGTTGTATTATTTTTGACACATTATTTGCAATTAGAATAAATCGGCAAATTTTTGCTGTGTCTTCAATAATTCTTCTAAGAGCAGTTTGAGCATCTGAAGTCATTTCATCTGCTTCATCTAAAATAATAATCCTGAATGGAATATCTGCCATTCCTGCAAATCTTGAAAATTTCTTTACTTTTTCTCTGACCATTCCAATTCCTCTCTCATCGGATGCATTTAGCTCAAGAGTGTAGTCTTTAGCATAGTCACCCAAGATTTGTCTTGAAAGACATAATGCCGTAGTGGTCTTGCCTACTCCTGCAGAACCAGAAAATAGCAAGTGAGGCATGTCTGTTGGATCTTTGATTAGAGATTTCAAACTACCAATAATCTCTGTCTGATTTACAATTTCTGAAAGTTTTGTTGGTCGATATTTCTCTACCCACATACCAGTTACGGACATGAGAATTTAGGTTGAATTCCCATTAATAAATCCGAATTGGTTATTGTGATATACTGTAAATTAAAATCCTAATTAGTTCTATTTTAGATGCGATCAGCCTCAAATCAAATGGGTCAACAGAATTGATCTTGATTGATCAGATCAATTGACGGATCCCAACTTGAAGATCATCGGGCGGATCAATGATCTCGTATGGAAATAGATAAGATAGAAAAAGTGCATTCAGTTGGATACCGTCTAAAGGATGCTAAAGTCACAGTTAATCGTGATTTCAAATTCAATGTTGCAGGAACAAAGACCGAGGGAACTCAAGGTGAGGTAATTAACATGCCTCAATGGATTGGAAAGATACTATCTGATGATAATTTGGTAACATTAGATTCTCCAGATATGATTACTGAACTAAAACAAGCATTATCAAAAGAAAAGATGGTTGGAGAATATCAACTCTCTACATTAGATCCTCACTTTTACATCAAACTAAAAGAGTCTATGAAACAATTGAATGGTGATAATTTTGATAAAGTTGAAAGCATTATGTTGGAATTATTCCGAATGAGAAGAGGCAAGCTAGTAAAGATAGCAGATTCTATTAAACTAAATTCTGAACTCTACAATAAATTATCTGTTGAAGAAAATATCTTCTATAAAACCATTCATGATAACAGTGTAGAGTTTGAAAAACAAATAAGAAGGGATATGAATGAGTAACGTTCAAACTAGTACATTTACTGATTCTGCATTATCAGATAAAGTAAAAGAATTTCTTACTAGATTCAAAGATAAATTTGGTAATTACAAGTATATCGAGGCAATCGATGAGATGATGCCTAAAAATGCTAAATATATTATAGTTGATTTCAATGATTTAGTTTTTGAACCAGAAATTGGGATCTTATTTTCTAAAAATCCTGACAGAATCTTTGATGCATTCTCTAGAGCAATTAAAGAAGCATTACAAACAAGATTTCCAGATTATGCTGAAAAAATTAAAGATGAAGTTCGTGCAAGACTAGTAAATTATCCACTTCAAAGAAGTCTCAGACAAATCAATGCTGAAACTATTGGAACAATTACAAGTGTTTCAGGAATGGTAGTTAGAGCATCAGAAGTAAAACCTCTTGCAAAAGAATTAATCTTTGTTTGTCCTGATGAACATCATACCAAGGTAATTCAGCTTAAAGGAATGATTGTTAAAATTCCTGTAGTATGTGATAACCCAAATTGTAAACACAGAGATTTTGAGCTTAAACCTGAAGCAAGCACGTTTATTGATTTTCAACTTCTTAGATTACAGGAACTTCCTGAAGATTTACCTCCAGGACAACTTCCTCATTATATTGATATTACAATTAGACAAGACTTGGTGGATAGTGCCCGTCCTGGAGACAGAATAATCCTTACAGGCATAGTGAGAGTTGAACAGGAATCTGTTGCAGGCGTTCAGAGGGGTCACAGTGGATTATACAGATTAAGAATTGAAGGAAACAATATTGAATTTTTGGGAGGTCGTGGTGCAAAGACCTCCCGTAAAATAGATCGAGAAGAGGTTTCTCCTGAAGAAGAAAAAATGATCAAAACATTAAGTCAAAGCCCTAATGTGTATCAAAAAATAATTGATTCATTTGCTCCACATATTCACGGACATTCAATAATCAAAGAAGCTATCATATTACTTATTGTAGGTTCTAATCAAAGACTATTAGATGATGGAAGTAAAATTAGAGGAGACATCAATGTTTTTCTAGTTGGAGATCCTGGTACTGCAAAAAGTGAAATGCTAAAGTTTTGTGCAAGGATTGCACCAAGAGGTTTGTATACTTCTGGAAAAGGCTCAACTGCTGCAGGACTTACTGCTGCTATAGTTCGAGATAAAACAGGAATTATGATGCTAGAAGCAGGTGCAGTTGTACTTGGTGATCAAGGTCTTGTATGTATAGACGAATTTGATAAGATGAAACCCGAAGACAGAAGCGCTTTACATGAAGTTATGGAACAACAATCAGTAAGTATTGCAAAAGGTGGTATTGTAGCTACACTAAATGCTAGAACTTCAATTTTAGCAGCAGCAAATCCAATGTATGGAAAATATGATCCTTTCAAAAATATTACAGAAAATGTAAACTTGCCAATTCCTTTGCTTACAAGATTTGATTTAATTTTTGTTGTAAGAGATATTCCAAGTAAAGAGAAAGATGAAAAAATTGCTAGACACATAATTAAATTACACACTCCACAAAGAACAGATAATCGTTCTGTTATTGATGTTGATTTACTAACAAAATATCTTTCATATGCAAAACGTGGTACTCCTATCTTGACTAAAGAGGCTGAAGAAAAGATTCTTGAATATTATCTCCAAATGAGAAACGTAGAATCTGAGGAAATGATTACAGTTACACCAAGACAACTAGAAGGAATTATCAGACTCTCCACGGCTAGAGCAAGATTACTCATGAAAGACGAGGTAGATCTGGAAGATGCTGAACGTGCAATCTTCTTGCTTCAGAGTATGCTTGAAGATGCAGGAGTAGATGTCAATACTGGAAAGATAGATCTTGGAGTATTACAAGGAAAACCAAGAAGTGAGATTTCAAAGATGCAATTATTCATGGATGT
>JADFLN010000125.1 GCA_022564385.1 Nitrososphaerota archaeon
TCTGCTTTATTTTTTCAATTTCTGTGTCGTCAGACAATATATCCCAAAAATCTGTTCTATTAAAAAATCTATGTTAAAAAATTAATCATTATATGATTTTCTAATAATTGTCTCAAATCTTCTTGATTTGCATATGGGACATTGATCAATGTATTTTGTAAAGCTAACAGAAGTATACACAATTCCACATTCACCACAAATTCTAAGATTTTTATCTAGTTTTCCCATAGTGATTATGTATAGGTATTCTGATTAAAACCTAACTCGTTTAACTTTTCTAATTACATAAAACAACATGACGGGTGCTATAAAGTATATTCCAATATTCATTAAAATAACACTAATACCATATCCTAGAACTTGTGATTCAGATTCAGCATATGACATGATTGACAGTGAAGATAACAATGGAGTTATTCCAATCTTTACTACCTCCTTGAATACTGGATTTTCTCTTTGCATGTCAGCAATTATTGGTGAGAACGAATAGTACAATTGATTGAAACCTGTCATAAATAATATGCCCGAATTAGTATTCATTAACTGGTTGTCACGAATTTCTCTGAGTAACTGAACTTGTGGTGCCATCTCAGAGCCATATGCTGCAGTTGCAATTAGACAACCTCCACCTTTATTTTCTGTTGCAACAATTGTACATTTACCATCGATTAGCTTTGTTCCTTCACCACATTCACCAAACTCTGGTTCTTCAATTACTGGTTTCTCTACTACTGGTTCATCAAGTCCTACTGCTTCGTAAATGGATAAGTATCCTGAATAATTATCATCAAACCATTTTTTGTATGTAATTTCATTGTTGTATCTATCAATATAATATTGAGGATCAAGATTTGGATCAACAAATGATGCTAATTCTTTAGGTTCTTCTAGTCCTACAGCCTCGTAAATTGAGAAATACTCTGGATATGATGCATCAAACCATTCCTTGTATGTTGACTCTGAATTATATCTATCAACATAACTTTGTGGTTCCTTTGATTCATCAACAAATGGGGCTGGAATTTCTAATTCTTTTTTGGTAGGTTCAACAACTAGTTTATCTAGACATTTTCCATCTACTAGTTCAAAACCTTGTGGACAAACAATCTGTTCATCTTCAGTTGGCTCAGGTCTGTCATTTACAGTAATGGTGATAGTCTCTCTTTCTTCAAGTGGTCCTGCCTTTACAATAATATCTAAAATGTATCCTCCTGCTTGTGTATTTGTTGGTGTCCAAGAGAATACTCCCGTATCTTTGTTAATTGTTGCACCACTTGGCTGTTTCTCAAGACTAAACTCTACATCCTTTATTGTAGAATCAGTAATGCTTGCAGTAAACGATAATTCCTTTGTCTCATCTACATTTTTGTTTCCAATTTTTTTTAATTCTAAAACATAATCTGGTAATACTGTTGCTCCATTTCTATCATATTCTATTTTGATTATGATTCCACTTTCAAATGGTTGTTGATCAGTAAATACACTGATTGTGTAGGTGCCTATAGATTTGAAAATAAGTCCTGCATCTATGGGTATAAAAGAAAATTCTCCTTCATTTGAATTTGTGTTTTTATTAGGATATTTTTCACCAGCAGGTCCTCTTATTACTGCAGTTAACAACATATTTTCTGCATCACTGATAGTTCCAGAGATTGTAAATTTATCATCAATTGTAAATGTCTCTTTGTCAATTGTTGCATAATCCACATCAGCATATACTGGAATAATCATTAGAATTATCAATGAAAATACTGAAAACAATCCTACTTTTGTGCGCACAATATCCTTTCTCAGACTCTGTTTTTAAAAAATACGTATAACTTCTTCTTGTTTCTTGCAAAGAATAATTAACTAAAATTACAAATCAAGTAAAAATTTCATAAAAACACCTTTGTCTTGCCTAATCTCCATTTCATAAAATGTTGGTGCTTTAATTTCCATTTTGAAATCATGTTTGTGAAAATCAAGAGGTTCACCATATGCCTTTGCGATTATTTTGTAGCCTTCACCTTCCTCGATATCAAACTCTATTCTCTTTATTGCAAATCCTTCAGTAATTAGAACAAAAATAATCTCTTCAAGCCAACTAAATAGAAGATAACTTAGATCCTTTCCTTGTGCTGAAAACTCTTTCTGGTCTTTTTCTTCTACTTTGTTTTGGTCTAATGTTAGATTAATCACTGCATCAGCTGTGACTGAAAATGCTTCTTTGAGGTCTTTAGCTGTAACTTCAATTATTGCATCAGTTGCATGATCTAAAAACTTGTAACTCAATTGTAGACTTTGAAATCTTTCTAATTATTAATTTACGTGGATCATATCTAATCATTACACATAAAATATGATTGATTAGTACAAGATTCTCTCGTAAGGTAATTTAGTAAGACTTCATTGCCAGAAGCAAATGGAGCCTTTTGATTCGTTTTTGGTATGGATTGCAGAGTTTCTAGGAGAGCACCTCTATGAAGGAATCTTTTTAGCAGCTTTAATTGAGACAATAATTCCACCAATTCCTACTCTTGCAATATTTCCAACAGCAGGATTCTTAGCATCACAACAAGGAATTCCATTAATTGGTGTAATTCCTATGATCATTCTTGGTGCAATTGGTGCTACCATTGGAACTTCAGCAATCTATTTTATTGCATTAAAACTTGGACGAGTAGTTTTACTTCGTTATCTAAAATATGTTAAGATATCAGAAAAAAAATTAGAACGAGTTGAGAATTGGTTTGAAAAGTATGGTGACAAGGCAGTATTTGTAGGAAGAATGATTCCAGTAATGAGAGAAATGATTTCAGTTCCAGCAGGATTGCTGAAAATGAAAATTCCAAAGTTTCTAATGTATACATTTGCAGGTTCTTGTGTTTGGTCTGCTGTAACTATTCTTGCAGGCTATTACTTTGGTGAAGCCATAGGACTTCACTAGTAATTTTATATCTATACTAATTTTTTTGCCTTTGCAAATACTGCAGACCATTGTTTCCAAGTCAACCGTCCTGTTTGTGTATTTTGTTTTGATGGATGATATGATGTCAGGATCTTGTAGTTATCGTATGTGAAGAGCTTGTTATGCTCAAACTTTTCTGGTTTTATCTCAAGTAACTTACATGTTGCATCATATGCAATTTTTCCAAGACATAAAATCACTGAAATATTTTTGAGAATTTTTAATTCCTTTTGCAGATATACAAAACAATTTTTCATTTCTTCTCGTGTGGGTTTATTTTGAGGAGGGGCGCACCTTATCACTGCTGTAATGTATACATTATACAATATCATTCCATCATCTCTGCTTTGGCTTGTAGGAATGGAAGCAAATCCATGTTTATGCATAACTTTTGCCACCCAATCTCCTGAAGAATCCCCTGTAAACATTCTTCCTGTTCTGTTTCCACCATGAGCAGC
>JADFLN010000038.1 GCA_022564385.1 Nitrososphaerota archaeon
TGTACTAGAATGGAATGCAAAGCATTATACAAAAAAACCACTATCTGCATTTTTGAAATTTATGCTAGACAGAGTAGTTTTAGAATTTGTTAAGTCTTGATAATTTATTTTATCTTTGGATGTTGCTATACCGGTCAGGTTAGATTCGAATTAATGTGCGTCTAAATTATTCCCAAAACGGTGAGTGAATCCAAGTGGACCTATTTACCATGAGGTGTATAAATATCCAATTTGTATTATCTAGTCATTGGGTACTCGAAAAAAATCATCTAAATCACTTTTTATTGAAACAAGTGATTCTGTTACAAATTATAATGAAACATTTGAAAAATTAATTAATATTTTAACTGAATTTGGGCTATCCGAATATGAAGCAAAAATTTTCATTTATCTGGGAAAATATGGCACAAAGACTGCTCCTGAAATAAAAAATTCTTTGGAAATTCCCAGAAGTGAAACATATGGGATTCTAACTAGATTACAAAATAAGAGCCTCATTATTGCCTCCTTTGAGCAGCCAATGACCTATTCAATATTATCCCCTGAAAAAACCATCGAAACAATTTTGGAACAAGAGATGCAACGCATAAGCCATCTAAAAATTCTAAAAAAAGAACTTTTAGAATTATGGGATACTATTCCCAACCTGATTTCAGACAAAGGAAAAGAAAAAGGCAACAGATTTCAGATATTACAAGGAATCAATCAAACTAATGGAAAGATCAAAGAAATAATTTCATATTCCAAAAAAGAGATCTGTATTATTGGTTCCCAAAAAGATTTTCTTCGATTTTATAATGCTGACATTATTGATTCAATGAAGAAATCAAAAGCTGATGTTAAAATATTGTGCTCAGATTTAGAAAAAATTACAAAATACTTTAAGGGAATAGATAAAAAAAGTATAAAATCAATCTTAGAAGAAACTAGAAAACATCAATGCTTTGTAATTATTGATGGTTCCGAAGTACTTTTCTTCATGAAAGAAACAGATGTTAAAGAAAAGATGTTGGCAACTTGGACCGATTCTGATTCGTTGATAAGATCATTGGTATTATTATTTGATCTAATATGGACTAGAGATGAAGAAATTTCCAACAAAGAAAAAAAGAGGAAATTCCTAAAGTTAGAACAAGATGCTGAATTTAGATTAAAGGAGTTAAAACAAGAAATGAAATTTACTGAGGCATTCAATAAATTGATTAAAAAGAAAACACTAAAATCAAAAAAGTGATTTTTAATTAATTTTTAAGTATACTCAAAAGCACATCTGCGTCGATCGGTTTTCTCAAAACAGCTTTTACGCCTTTGGACAGAATTTCTTTCTCTTTCTCATCATCTACCATTGAAGCAGTAAGCACAATAATTTTTTTATCTTTAATTTTGCCTGATTTGTAAAGTGAATCGATTACATCTAGTCCTGTGAATTCCGGCATGGCTAAATCCAGGATTATTGTATCGAAATTTTGCTGATCAATTAATACTAAACCATTTTTCCCGTTATTTGAGACTGTACATTCATGTCCACTAACAGTTAGAAGCTTATGTATCATATCTGTGATGCCTTTGTTGTCATCTATTATCAAAACATTCAATGAATCTAACATGTACTATCTCCTTTTTTAGTTATTGATTAAATCTAGAGGTTGTTTCAATTGAGACAGACTATTGCCTCAAAAAAGTGATTTATCGTGACTGATAATACTTGTTTTAATTGCAGTGCAGTCTGTCCCAAATGAGACGACTTGTGGTTTAATCCATAAAATAGATTAAAACAGTCATGAAGAAAGCATATTTTGGAATACCAATAGTTGTCATATCTATCATAGTATTAGTTTGGGCTTTTCAGGAAGTACAAAATGATGCCTTGACTGTTGGGGTATCTATGTGGATTACTGATTTAGAATATGAAAGAAACTTTGAAGGCTTTAAAACTGCATTAGAAGAAGCAGGTTTTGTTGATGGGCAAAACATTAGATATGTTGTTGAGAACCCACATGGAGATAAAACAAATCAACTTAGGATAATTCAATCATTTATTGATCAAGATGTAGATTTGATTTACACGCTTACTACTCCTGGAACTTTGGTTGCCAAGAAACTGACAGATGAAATACCAATAGTGTTTTCTGTCGTTACCTTTCCTGTTGAAGCTGGTATAATTGATAGTTTTGAAAATTCAGGAAATAATTTAGTAGGTACTAGTAATTTTGTTTCTATAGAAAAACAAGTCAGTTTAATTAAACAGTTAGTACCTATTGAAAAAATTGGATTTGTTAAAAGAACTGCAGAACTAAATTCTGATATTCAATTCAAACAAATGAAAGATTATGTAGAACAAGAAAATATCGAAATTACACTATTAGATTCTATGTCAATTGATCAATCTAAAATCATACTTGATTATGCAATTAAGTACGTTGATGTGTTTTATCAGTCATGTGATACACTTGTTCAAAGTGGAATGGAAGAGATTGCAATAGAAATTGCCACTTCTTCCAACAAACCAACTTTTAGTTGCAACAAAGAGGGTATTGAAAAAGGTGCATTGATTGGAAATGTTGCTGACTTTGCAAACATTGGATATATTGCAGGACAAAAGGCGGCATTAATTCTTCAAGGTTCAAATCCAAGTGAACTAAATTCTAAATTTCAGACTGTTGATAATATAATTATTAATCTAAAAACTGCAAAAAAGTTAGGCATAGAAATACCTGAAAACTTGATAAATTCAGCAACTATAGTAGAATGACAAATTATGAGAATTCAATTTAAATTATTAATTTTTGTTTTATCTGCATCATTGGTTCCTTTGATAGTTGCAACTGGTATTGCTATTTTTGAAGCAGACAAGGTAGTAGAAGAAACTGAGTTGGAATTCCTATCTCAACTGGTAACAGAAGAAATTCATGAATTTGAACTTACAATCAAAGTTGACACTCAAGATGCCATACTACTAGCACATACTCCCTCAATTGTAACAATCTCACATGAGTTACAACTTGGTGAATTACATGATTTCGACACAAATCTAATACTGGTAGAAAAAACACGTATGTTGAATTATTGGGAAGATATTATGAGGATTAAACCAAATCTGCTAAAAATGGAATACAATGATGGTCTAGGAAATGAAATTGCAAGTATAATTAGAAATACTGATGGGAGTTTTACTAAAAATGTAAACATCGTTAGTGATATTGATCACTTGAATTATTTATCACAATCACAAAATCTTAAAGAAGGTGAAATCTATGTTTCAGACCTTTTTTCCAATAGTAAAACTTCTGACGATTTTTTCATATCATATATCACCCCAATTTTTGTAAATGAAGTTAATCATGGTTTTATCATAATTGATTTTTTTCCAAAAGAAGAATTTGTTAATATTAGTGAATCACATAAAGGCTACGAATCTTTTATTCTAAACAATCAAATGAAATTAATCACTTCAAAGGAATTTACCAAAAATTATTATTTTGATTATTTACAAGAGAATTTATCATATTTAATAATAGACGGATTTTTCGATGGTGAAATGAATTCGTTTGAAACCAAAGATTCTGTTGATATTGGATGGCAAAAATTTACATATGATCCGAATGATTTAGACAGATTTTTTATTTTAGTAATTGTTACCGGTCTAGAAACAGAGTCTGAAATTAATGATGTCTTGATATTTACTCTCATAGTTACTGCGTTTGTGGTTACGATAATTTCATTGATTATTTCTAGATCAATTTCTAAACCTATGATTGAATTATCTAAATTATCCACAAAAGTTGTTGAAGGAATATTAGAACCAAGTACAGCAAAGCCTACAAAAGATGAAATTGGTAATGTTCTTCAGAATTTTAATAAAATGATTAAGCAATTATTAAAAATTGATAAAGAGCGAGATGAATTCGCATCAATGATTACTCATGAACTAAAAACTCCACTTGTTCCCATTAAAGGCCATGCTGATATGTTATCAAAATCTGGTATGCTGGGTGAATTAAACTCCAGCCAACTTGAATCAGTTGAAGAGATTAGAAAGTACACCAAAATTATGGCTGACCTTATTGAACAATTCTTGCTAGTACACAAGCTAGAAATCGACAAGGTTCCTTTTACTTTCCAAAAATTAGATGTAAAATCTTGCTTAATTAAAGCTCATTCTGCAAATCTTCCCAATATGAATGACAAAAAAATAGATTTCACTGTAGATGCTCTTGATGGTCTTTACATAAATGGAGATCTTGAAAGATGTGGCGAAGTATTTACGAATATTATCCAAAATGCAATTGATTTTGTGCCTGATAAAAATGGAAAAATTTCATTATTTGCCAAAAGATCTGGGGACAATGTTGAAGTTACTATTAGTGATAATGGTATAGGAATTTCAAAAAAAGATCAAAAGAACTTGTTTCTAGAAAAATTCTACCAAGTAGACAAGTCATTAAAACGAAGACATAGTGGGAGTGGTCTTGGTTTGTATATTTGCAAAAGTATCATTGAAAAACATGGTGGAACAATATCAATTGATAGTGACACTGGGAAAGGTTGCAAGATCATCATAAAGGTGCCAGCTATATGAACAACCATTCTCGTGAATTTAGAGAGATAGAACAGGAGAAAATGTTTCTTGAGGGCATAGTCAAATATTTGGAGGAAAACGAAAACATTAGCAATGAAATCTTTGATTCTATGAGTCACAAGCTCAGAACACCAACAGTTACGATAAAATCCTACACCGATATGTTGTTGGATGGAAAGTTTGGAGACCTAACGAAAATACAGCATGAAAAACTAGAGAGAATCAAAATAAATACTGAATTATTAATTGATATAATTTTTAAAATGTTAGAGAAAAAAGAGAAAGAGATTAAAACATCTAAGATATGAACCAAGACGATTCTAATGACAAAACATATTCTCTTTTAGATATTGAAAAAA
The DNA here is from genome assembly GCA_022564385.1 of Nitrososphaerota archaeon. GTDB lineage: Archaea > Thermoproteota > Nitrososphaeria > Nitrososphaerales > Nitrosopumilaceae > Nitrosopumilus. Next base: position 4,939 of record JADFLN010000038.1, read on the forward strand.
AACTGCAAGATGCTATGGATGCAATTGAGAGCATCAAAAAAGGAAGAAGTATTTCAATTGGGGGAGAATCTGCTTCCAAAAAATATGATGAACTAAAAAAACAATTTGATCAAAAATCTGCTGATTATACAAAACTAGACAAACAATTCCAACAATTAACCCAAGAAGTTTTAGAATTACGCCAAGAAAAGATGATGTTTGAGAAATTTACTACTTTAACTGAAGATGAAAAATCAGAGATGGAAAAAACTCGTGATGAGATGAAGCAAAAATATGAGACAGAACGTCAGACAGCACTTGAACAAGAACAGGAAAAAATGTTTATGGCAAAATCCTTAGAGGTAGAAACTAAAGAAAAAGAAAAAGCAAAAACAAAATATTATAAAGCGATTATTATTTCAGTACTTACTATTGTAGTAGTTACGGGAGGATACTCTCTGTTGTTTGCAGAATTGGTTGGTCAACAATACAGCGTTCCGACACAACCCACCCCCGGTGCATACACAATACAAAATCTTAGAGGTGATACCATTGATACTTATCTTTCATGGAGACTAGTTGATGGAACCCCACTTGTAATCAATATTTTAAATGCAGACAAGTTTGATGATGATGTAATTGAGACTGTAAAAAAAACAATTCTATCTGATGAAGTATTAGAGATTGATAATTCCTTGTTACACAAAGGACCAAAAGGTACGACCTCTTCATTGTATGTTGGTTGGCAAGGGGCGATGACCGAAGCTGCAAAAACTGAAACTTTGTTATACATTCCTGTTAATTTTGATATCATATCATCTAAAACTGGTGAAGGAGACATTACAATTGAATTATCCAAGAACAGTAATGCAGATGGATATGCTGGTTGGACTAATTCTATTGCAGATGCATCACAAAATCAGATTCTTAAATCAAGAATTACTATATTTGATGTTGATAACTTGTCTCTGACTGCACTTGAGACAGTTACAAGACATGAATTAGGTCATGCTTTAGGTTTGGCACACTCTACTGATCCTGAAGATTTGATGTATCCTATAATTGAAACAAATTTCCCATATACATCTGAATGTGATATTGATGCAATAGTCTTACTTTATGATGGTGGAGAAACAAGTCAGGTAATTTGTGAGAATTAAAAAGAATCTAAAATTTACTACATTTTATGCGTAACAAAGCAACTTTTTCCAATTAAGATTAAAGTTGCAAATGGATTGAATTTAAAAATCTGAAATTATTTTTTACCCCACAATGGTTCAAGCCAAAATTTTTGATTCACTTTTTACAACAAAAGCTTCAGGTACCGGATTAGGCTTACCATTTTGTAAAAAAACTATAGAGCAACATAATGGAACGATATCTATCTCAAATAACCCAACTACATTTACCATCAAATTACCTACAAATGATCTAACTGTGATCAAATTACCTACAAATTGATAAAAAATGTCTTGAATGTGGGACCACCATTACTATCAAAAATGAAAAAATTGTCTAGTTCTGTATAGTTAACATCCATGTTTTTGAGCCCAAGAATCACTTGCAAACTCGCTGGAATCACAAAACCTATCCTCCAAATATCCCAAATCTGCATCTAGTAATTCTTGATTTAAATTCATACCATTGCAATAAATTACTCCAATTACTCTGCCATAACTTTCTTCAGTCTGACTGTCGTCTTCATCTACTATTACATCGGATCCAACAGGACAAATTGTTTGGATAAAATTTCTAGATTCTATTCCTCCATATTCACTTAATTCAGGAGCTGATGTCAATGCAAATCTAATTGATTGATCATCGACGTGAATTGTATCCCCATCAACAATTTTTGTTACAGTTCCAGTGATACATCTGGCAGTTCCTGAACAATTCTGTGATAAAGATTGAGCTGATTCTATTTGTTTTGGTTCTTCAATTATATTTTTTTCAATATCTATTTTCAAGTCAAATGGAGAATGTCCCCCACCTCCAATTAAAATCATAATAATTATTACTGGAATACCCACACCCACTCCAATAACTAGATCTTTTTTCAAATCATTATATAATAATTAATTACGATCTTAAAGTTTTACAACATACATAGTCATAAACTTGAATTATCAACAAACTATCTTCTAGTCACCACCACAAATTTCATTAAATCATACTAACAAATTACTTCATGTCTGAAAAAATTGAATCGTTGCTGAAAAACGGACAGACATCACTGAATTTGGGAAACCCAAAAGAAGCAATGGTATTTTATGATCAAGTTCTTGCACAGGAACCACAGCAAATAGAGGCATTACTCAAAAAAGGACACATACTTGGAAAACTAGCACGATATGAACAAGCAATTATTCACTATAACAATATACTATCACAAGAGGAAGGACATCTTTTGGCATTGTTGAATAAGGGATTAGCTCATCACTACATAGGACAATACACTATTGCCATAGAGTGTTTTGATAAAGTTTTGAGGGTCAAAACAAAAAATACAATAGCATTATACAATAAAGCATCATCTTTTATAAAATCTGGAAAAATTAAAGAAGGATTGAAGATTTTATCAGAAGTTATAAAATTAGATTTTTCATTTAAAACAAAAGCTACATTTGATATTGATTTTGAGGACATTAAAAAACTAAATGAATTCAAAGAAATAATCCACGCAAGGTACTGAGATTCTAAAGAATTGAACTATCAACAAAATAGAATCTTTGTTTCATCATCAGTTCTCTTTTGATTAGTTGTTTTCAATAATTGTAAATTAAGAAACACGAATTATGCCTCGCTCTATAAGATATTTTATTCCATTTATAAAATCAGATTCAGAAATTTGTCCATCAGCCCACCATCCAGCATTATTCTTAATCCAAGTTGGAATTGCATTATTTTCTGAAATTGAACTCTGAGATGTAAATGGAATTTGCATTATCTTTTCTTTAATCAAGTACTGAATTCCTTGAACGAATGCTTCATCATCAATTTGTCCATCAGCCCACCATCCAGCATTATTCTTAATCCAATCAGGAATTTTAGATGCTGAAATAACACCCGCATTTAATTTTTTAAGTAGTGGGTTCTCATAGATTTCAATTTCAACAATGGCAAATCCACGAATGGATTCATCAGGTTCTTCTTGTTCTGGTCCTGTACCATAAACAAATATGGAATAGCGTACTATTCCTGCTTTTTCTTCTATTGGAAGAAGAAAATGAGCCTGACCGAATCCATTAAACAAGTTATCTTCTCCAAGGTCTTCTGCGTATGAACGCAGTTTGTTGCCTTCCTCATCAACAATCCAAATATCATAATGAACTTTATCTAGAATTTTGATATCATTATACCTGTCAATAAAACTGATTCTCCAGTCAATATCACAACCCTCAATAGGTGTTTCTGGAGAATAATTGTACTGAATCATCACAGAATGTGTATTTGTAGAAACACGACTACTAACATAATCAAAAAATTCTGTAGGACATCCAAGCAATTCTTCTTTTGAGATTGTTTCTTTTACATCTTTGAAAGGATCATTCATGACATTTTCTTTATAATTTAACAAAGTGAATTGATACATTATTGGAACATCACTCCTGATAATTCCCACATAAGTTAATGCTTTAACTGGAAAAGGAAAATCATCTACTATCCATATTTCATTATCATTGCCACTATACCAACCAACAACAATTGCATCTACAGTTCCAGCAGGAGTAGTAATTGTTTCTACTCTGTTTGTAATTAATTGTGCATTGCTACCACCTATAATTGGACCTAGTTTTCCCCATGTGGCAGATCTAAACTCTTGTGGTCCATGAATTCTATCACCTTCATTTCCAGTAGCAAAAGTAGATAGCCAAGCTAATGAAGATTTGAATGCAATGGCATAATCAGCAAGATCATCATCAAACAATATTGGTTCAGCAGCAATTTTACCAAGACCCATTGAACCTTTGATGATTTTATCACCATCAACGATTACTACTTTTGAATCCCATAATGTTTCAGTCTCATTCTGTATGTCTCCCTTGATCCACATTTTCAAATTAATAGGTGTACAGTCATTAAGATCTATTTCACATAATGAGTACTCAAAATAATCTCCTTCTTTTAGACCCTCTCCCAAATACCATGAACCGTCAATATTCACCCCGCCAGATGTTTGAGCGCCCTGACCATAAGAAAGATTTGAAAATCCAATACTTGATAGAATAATTAATAGACTAATCTGTGCTAGTTTATTTTTCATAGTGAATTTCTCAATTAGTAGATATTAAACATGGGTTAATGTGTTAGATTCCTCCATTTTGTACTGGTTAATAACTTTCATACTAAAATCACGATCTCAGTATATTACTTGGATTCTAATTAACACAAATCATAGAATTTTTGAATGAAAAATTCAAATTTAGTAGTAGTGTAAAATAATTATGGAAAAAATTTGTTGGGCAAACACTGAAAATTTTGATGACGCAGAATTTGTCATCGTTGGTATTCCTGATGAATCACAATCACATGCATTAAGAAAAGGAACTGAGGAGGCACCATTTAAAATTCGTCAAATCTCTAATCTTCGTGACTCTTTTGAACGGGATGGGAAACTCTCTCTTGGACGCCCTTTTCAAGGCTCTGAAAAAAAAGTTCATGATATTGGAAATATTAATCGATCTCAGATTGAAAATTTCTATGATAAAATTGTTGCATCATCAAAAATCCCTATCTCTATTGGGGGTGATCACTCAATTTCTCGACAAATAATTAATGCACTAGCAAAAAGACATGGAAAAATTTCTTTAGTGTACTTTGATGCTCATCCAGATTTTGTAAGTTCAACCACAAATTACTATGGCTCTGTGATAAACGATGTACTTTTAAATATAAAAATTGACTCTAGCGTTCAAATAGGAATTAGAACTCCAGAGCAAGAAGAATTGGATAATATTAAAAAATATAATTTAGATGTGATCACTCCTTTTGACATAAGAGAACTAGGAATCAAACAAGTAACAAATTCTGTACTACATGGATTGGGTGATAAAGTGTATGTTTCATTTGATATGGATTGTATTGATCCTGCATATGCTCCAGGTGTTTCTGTTCCAGTCCCTATGGGGTTGAACAGTATAGATGCAATTTATCTATTGAAAGAAATATCCAAGAAAGGAATTATAGGCATGGATATTATGGAGGTCTGTCCAAGCTTTGATGTAAAAGATAGGACATCTCATTTGGCTTCTAGAATAATTTCTGAGGTGATTTATTCATCAGGTGGAACATAACTTGTCTGAATTTGAAAATGAATACACATGGGGCAAAGCAATAGTTGACAACTCTACTGATGAATTTCATGCAAATTTTGACAAGGCAATAGAAGAAGTACAGAAAGAACTTGGAAAAAAATATCCCTTAATACTTGATGGACAAGAAATCTATTCTGATGATTGTTTTACGGCAAGTTCACCTTCTGACACTAGAATTACTGTAGCAGAATTTCCAAAAGCATCTGTAGATGATACAAAAAATGCTATATCTAGCGCAAAAAATGCATTTGAAAAGTGGAGTAATACCACATATCAAAAAAGAGCTGAAATATTCAGAGATTGCGCCAATATTTTTTCCAGAAGAAAATTCTTTTTGGCAACTATTATGATATTTGAGAATGGAAAGAATCGTATTGAATCTATGGGAGATATGGATGAAACCATTGATTTTATGAGATTTTATGCATTACAACTAGAAAAAAACGAAGGATTTTGTAAACATACTTTTCATCCAAACCCTCATGAACAAACACAAACAATCATGAAACCTTATGGTGTTTGGGGAATAATTGCTCCCTTCAACTTTCCTTCTGCAATTGCAATAGGAATGAGTACTGCTGCACTAATCACAGGAAATACTATAATTCTAAAACCTGCAAGCGATACCCCACTATCTTCATTTCAGTTTGCAAAAATCTTGTATCCTAAATTGCCAGAAGGCGCAATCAATTTTGTAACTGGTTCTGGTAGTATTGTGGGAAAAACTTTGATTGAAAGTTCAGATGTTGATGGCATAGCATTTACTGGTTCTCGTGAAGTTGGCATGAAAGGATTTCAAGAATTTACAAAATCTACTTCAAAACCTTTCATTTCTGAAATGGGAGGAAAAAATCCTGTAATTGTTACAAAGTATGCTGATTTGGAAAAAGCATCTGATGGTGTACTGAATGCAGCTTTTGGGTTTGGAGGACAAAAATGTAGTGCATGCTCTAGAGTATATGTTCAAAACGAGGTTGCAGATCAATTTATTTCAAAACTTGTTGAAAAAACAAAAAACTTGAAAATTGGCATGCCATGGAAAAAGGAAGTATTTTTAGGTCCTGTAATTAATAAAGAAGCAAAAACAAAATTTGAAAATGCTGTAAATCTCGCAAAAAAAGATGGAGAGATTCTTACAGGAGGCTCAGTATTGACCTCACCAGAATTTGAAAATGGTTACTTTGTAGAACCTACAATAGTTACAAAATTACCTGAACAACATAAACTTGTGAAAGAAGAACTGTTTCTACCACTTTTATGCATTCAAAGATATGAAAAATTTAATGATGCAATTCAACTTGCAAATCAATCAGAATATGGTCTAACTGCTGGAATTTTTAGTAATGATAAAAAACAGTTAGATGAGTTCTTTTCAAAAATTCAAGCTGGAGTAGTTTATACTAATCGTTTTGCCAGTGCAACTACTGCAGCCTTGGTTTCAAGTCAGCCCTTTGTTGGATGGAAAAATTCTGGTTCCACTGGAAAGGGGGCTGGTGGTGAAAACTATTTGCAACAGTTTATGAGAACTCAAACTCAAACACGATGTGATTGAATCAACGAGCTTCCAAGTAACAGTATGTTTCTTTTTCTTTCCTTGATTCGTCTAATTGAATATGGTAACCAATTTACACCATATGGAATATACTCTGAAACAACAAATTTCTTTTTGATTAAATCTGACTTTAATCCTTCTCTTAATCCTTTTAAAAATTGAAACTCAAATTTTTTGGGATATTTTTTTGACAGATTTTGTGCTTTTTGAATAATTTTTGTATCATGAGATGCTATAGCAAATTCATTACCTTTTTTGAACAGTATTTTCATTAGTTTAACGTAATTGTAGTCTACGTCTTTTCTTGTTTTGAAGGCTATGCTTGCTTTTTCTCTGTATGCACCCTTTACTAGACGTATTTTTGCACCAATACCTAACAAATCATTTAGATCATTTTCTGTTCGTTTAAGATTAGCCTGCAAGGCAATTCCCAGTCTTTCGTATTTTGTAAAGAATGCATGGTAAATCTCAATGGTTTCATCTGTGTGCTCTGATGATTCCATATCCAACCAAACAAAAACATGGGCATTACGTGCATCTTGTATGATTTTCTTAAAATTTCTATAGCATTCCTTTTGACTGATTGAAAGGCCAATTTGTGTTGGCTTGATTGAAATGGCTCCACGGATTTTCCATTTTCTAAAAGATTTTACAATTTTCTGATATTCTTTCAAAGTTGTATTGATTTGCTTTTTTGATGTATGATATTCTCCTAATTTGTTTATGATTGCATGTCTGCCTGATTGGTATGCATTTTTTGCTGAGATTAGTGCATCATCAATAGTATTACCTGCAATCCACTGTTTTGCAATTTTAAACAAAAATTTCTCTATTAATTGCTTACCTGTGATCACGTTAAATCTTCCATCATGCTGATTATATTATTTTAGATTTGTTTTATCTAATCATAAAAATTGTTAGGAATATGAATCAAAATATACTATGGAATTATTTGATTAGGCATATTGTCTTTAAATATACATTATTATATTAAACTAATCATATTATCATACATGAGTAAACGTGTTACAATTATGATTGATGAAGATCTTGACAAAAAACTTAGACTTCGTCAAGCAAAAATGATTCAGCAAGAACAAGCATCATACAGTTATTCCAAAGTATTGAATGATACCCTTCGTAAAATTCTCAAATAGTTAAAGAAATGTATGTTAACTAGAAATGGGTTAGATGA
>JADFLN010000039.1 GCA_022564385.1 Nitrososphaerota archaeon
AAAAGCTTGAGCCATATGCTTGTCTAATATTTCTTGTTCAATTTTATTCGTTTTTAAAAATCCTGGTTTTTTATCTACAAGTAATGTAAGAGTTGATCGAATGTTTGAAATTTTTCTTATTCCGTTTGAAATATCATTTTGAATATCTTGTTCATCAGAAGATTCTAGTTTGGTTAAGATGTCATAAACACCAAATGTGCCAAATGCATCAATAACGCTTGGTATTTTATTTAGATTCGAGATTACAGAATCTTCAGTTCCAGATTCATTTACTATTAAAACATAAGCTGTTGCCATAAATTCTCCTAATTTTGTCCCTGAATTCCCATCAAGGTAAGAGTTGAACGAACATGTTCAAGTTTTCTAATGTTCCAAGTAATGATTTCTTTAAGTTTGTCCCTTTCAGAAGTTTCTATCTTTGCAATTATATCATAAGCACCAAATGTTCCATGAACTTCACTTACTGAATCCATATGCTTTAGATCTTCAATTATATCTTCTTCAGAACCAAGATCACAATTGACTAAAACATAAGCAGTTTCCATGAAACACGTATGTTTAAAAAATATTTAAGCAGAACTATAAAAAATGTTTAAAATTATTAAATTATTGACTAAAAAACTAAACAATTAGAAATTACAATATGTGTTTGAAAGCTGACTGTTTCATCCTTTGCAGACCTTGCTTGTATGCATAGACCAGCAAACCGATGCTAGTATTTGTCAATAGGATATTGTATCAGCTTTCTAACATTATTGTATTATAATGAAATAAAAATCATATTTTTTGAGAATGAAAATATGTTTATTTTTTTCAGATTATTTTTACAATAATTAAGAAATTTGAGAAGCAAAGTTATTTTCAATATTATTTTTAGAATATTAATGGAATATGATATTCGTCAAGACATCAAAAATTTGGAAGATGAGATTTTACGAAAAGAAGATAGAATTATAGAATTTTTGGGGCTAAATTATAATGAAGGAATTAAAAGATTACTTAGTCAACTAGAATCTGATCTAAAATATCTCAGTATTCTTGCAAATGGTGCTCCAATTGAAAAAAATGAAGATAGAAAGATTATGGATTTTTTAAGAACACATTACAACTATCTGCAAAAACAATCTGTTTCAGCAATCCATTAAACAAATGTTTAGTTTTTTTATAGTTAATCTTATCTAAAATGTATCTCTTGTAGTGTAAATGGATAAATCTTCTCATGAATCAAAAGATATCTTTGGTGTGTCTAAAAAAAATATTGAGAGATTTTTTGTTGAGGTTGAAAAATCTTCTCCAAAATATCATCAATCAGTAGCAAAACTTCAGCAAGATTACATAGATGCATGGAAAACTGTGATTAATTCAGCCATTTCTTTGGAACAAGAGTATGCAATCAAAGCAGGTTACAAGACGGAGGTACCTGATTCTGTTCTAAGAACAATCCGTGATATTACAGATATCTCTCTTCAAGCATATGCTCAACAGAATAAAATTTGTACAGATACAACAGAGGCAACAAAACAAGCGTTTAAAACATTTAATCAAAATACAAAATCGTTTGCAACTCTAAATAAAGAGATTATGGGTTATATCATGTCTGTATTTGAACAGAAATTAAATACTTAATACAATTTTTTGTTCAGGATGGATCAAAAAGAGGAAAAATGTGTTCGTGATTTATGCAAGTGCTTTATCAATCATACTTTTGTATGACTCTTTAGATGCAGCACCTACTTGTTGGCTGACTATTTCACCTTTGTTAAGGATGATCAAAGTTGGAATACTAAATACATTGTATTTTGATGCCAATTCATTAGCCTCATCAACATTTACCTTGACAAATTTTACTTTGCCTTCATAGTCATTTGCCAGTTCTTCTACTACTGGACTCACCATTCTACATGGACCACACCATTCGGCCCAAAAGTCTACAAATACAGGGATATCAGAGTTTATCACATCTACTTCCCAAGACTTTACATCTGAAACTTGTGTAACTGCCATTGTATTGTTGTTTTATTGACCGTACCTAAAAATGTTCATCAGAATTAACACCTTATTTTTTGTGGGATAATTAATTTTGATATATACTTAAATGACGTTTTGATAAAACTCAGATATGAGTTCAGAGAGCAGACTTAAAAAATTAAGAGGTTCAGGAGGCTATGTTATGGCTAAAGTAACTGATGAACAACAGGTGAAAGGAAATCTTGGGGGTCCTGATCTATTTTTAGCACCAATGGGTAGATTAGATGCAGCAACAATTACTAAATATTTTTGCAATACTTGTGAAAAAGAATTTGATGGTCCTCCAAAAATAGAATTTGAGAATCCTAATGAAGAAGTTGCAGAAAATCTAATTCTTGCAGAAAAAGGACAATACATATGTAATTCATGTAATTCTTCAATCGCGGAATATAGAGAATTCAAGAAAAAAGATGAAGCAGTTGAAATTGGAAGCGCAAAACCTGTAGGGGATATAGTTGAAAGTGTACCACAACAAGTTTCAGAGCCTACAACACAAACTCCAAAAGAAACAGTTACACAGCCAGGTCCAGTAACATCAATCACTTCTATTGAAGGAAGAATAGTATATGATGAAAATGCTAACAAAATTGGAGTTGCAAAACAAGTAGGTATTGATTCTACACAGTCAATGGTTCTAGTATTAACTAAAAATGATGGTACTGATGGTAGTATTTCATGGAATAGTATCAAAAAGATTGGAGACATAATTCTTCTAGGAAATCCAGAAGATACTACTCAACCAGGAAAATGCTCTGATTGTGGATTTAAGAATAAAGAAGAATCCAAATTCTGTGAAGAGTGTGGAACCAAGCTCTAATAGCTAACAAATTTAATCAATGATACTACAGGCGATGATGTAATTGGCAAAAAGATCTGTCTCAAAAGGAGTTATCAAAGATATTGCTATCGTTGGGGTAGGGGTTTTAGTAATTTGGTTTGGCTTAACATTAGCATTTGGGACACAAAATCCGTTTTATGTAGTTGCAAGTGGAAGTATGACTCCAGAGTTACAAGTATATGATGTCTTAATAGTTCAAGGACATGAGCCTTTTGAAGATATTGAGATAGGAGACATTATTGTATTTAATAGACCATCAGACCATAACAGAGTAATTGTACACAGAGTGGTTTCAATAATTGATGATGATCCCATAACACTTAGAACGAAAGGAGATTCAAATGCAGCATCAATCCCGGGAACTGACTTTCCAATTACTCAAGAAGAATACATAGGAAAAGTAGTATACACACTTCCACAAGTGGGATATGTTACACAGTTACTAAAACCACCAATTAACTATTTCATAATTGTAGTTGTAATAGGGATAATGATTGTTAAACAAATTACAAATAAGAAAAAGGAAAAAAAGATAACAGTTTCAGATCCAGTTGATCTAGAAAATCAAGATACAATTGAAGAATTATCAGATATTTACAAAATAGAAAAAGATCATGAATATTCTGAACATGTAGAAGAATTAGAAAGTACAGAAGACAAAAAAATAGATTCTGATCAAGTAATTAAAACAGATGAAGAAACATCTGAGAAAGATAAAGAAGAATAAATCAAATCCGCTAAAATTTAGGCAAACAGGTTCACATTATGCCAAGAAAAAGCAGTAGATCGTCCTGTTTGCTTGGTGAAGTAATTACGTAAAATTAACTAAAAAAGGATTCTAAGAAATCATCAGTTTCAAGAGTAGAAGTACTTATCAACAAACAGAAAATTCCTAATTCAAATTCATGATCAGATCTTTTGAAAACTATTTCAAAGTCTATAAAATAGAGTCTTTTGTTTGGAATATTCGTTTAAAGTATCCAGAAGGTTCTGATGGTTTTTCAATATCATTAGTGATACCAGCTAGCTTCTTTGCAAGATTCTTTTTGTAGCCAATTTGCATCTGTCTTTGAATTTGAATTCTTTGTGCTTGTGGGGAACCGGCACCGTGCATAGATTCCGTAAGATATCCCACAGAATTTCTTCCAAGGGTCATGTTTTCAATTAGTCTAAGAATTCTCATTCTGTTTTCAACATCAACACCTTTTCTCCCTACAAGGAATCTTTTGAGTAATGGACCGGCTATTGGATGTCTAAAGTCCTTTTCAGATGGAAGAGTCACTACTAGTCCACCTGCAATGTCTTGTGCAAGTCTACTAATCTCATATGGGAATCGAGTGACGTTGTGTTTGCAAACTTGTGCAAGCATATCTTCATTTAGATATACACCTGATTTTAGCTTGTGTCCCAGGTAAGAAGATGCAATTCCCGCAGCAAAGATTGATTCGTTAAGATGAGTCATCTCAACAATTTTGTCTTTGATGTGAGATACATTTGGCACCCCATTATAGTCAGCAATTGTTGCTGCAGCACCAATGAGTACATCACCAAGTCCTGTTTTGCATACATAACTACGTCTATGATAACAAGTAAAACGCTCTATAAGCGAAGATGCGTATTCATATTCTCCATGCATGAAAACCTTGTCCCATGGAATAAACACTCTTTCTAAAATCATCAAGGCTTCTTGCCCAGCAAATTTTGCGTTACCATCATCAATGTCACCGTCTTCCATACTTCTAGTGTCACAAGACTGTCTACCATAGATGTAAGTAACTCCTTTAGCATCTGCTGGAATCACTCCAACAAATGCCCAGTCTCTGTCATTTTCTGTTAGTCTAACTGTTGGCATCAAAATTATCCAATGTGAATTAATACAACCAGTTTGGTGTGCTTTTGCACCAGAGACATAGATTCCTTTATCATTAGTCTCTACAACTCTAGTAAACATCTCTGGATCATCTTGTTCTGATGGTCCTTTGCTTCTATCGCCTTTAGGATCAGTCATTGCACCACCAATTACAAGATTTTCTTGTTGAACCATCTTTACAAAATCTAAGAATCTCTTATGATAGTTTGTTCCATGTTTTTCATCTATGTCAAAAGTTACAGAGTGTAAAGCATTCAATGCATCCATTCCAACACATCTCTGAAAACATGTTCCAGTGTTTTGTCCTAGTGTTCTTTGCATTTTGTTTTGTAAAACTAAATCTTCTGCACTTTCTACAATGTGCAAAAATCGGTTAACTTTAAATCCAGAAATAGATGAATCAGCGGTAGCTAGAGATTCGTCACGTACTGCAAGATCATAAGTTTCTGCAACTGCATTAATTGATGGTCTAATCATTGGATGATCTACTGGTTCTTTAACTAATTCTCCAAATAGGTAAACTACTAGATTACGGCCTCTAAGACTTTGGATATAATCATCACCAGTTCTAATTGTCTTTAAGACATTAGCCATGTATCAATATTCGTCTTCATGATGTATAAATATTCTAGATCGAAATAAGTGAAATGTAGGAATGACTTGTTATCAGAGTCCAATTCGAACATCAAGAATTCTACAACCCTTTCCCTTCTCCATTACTAGCACAGGGTTCATGTCTAATTCTTTGATCTCCTCAAAGTCAGAAACTAGTTGAGACAATCTCTGAATGCATTCAGAAAGTTTTGATATATCTGAAGGTTTTTCACCCCTTACACCTTGTAGGATTTTTTGGGTCTTAATTGAGGCTATCATGTCATCAGCTTCTATTTCAGTTACTGGTGCTAGTTTGAATGTAACATCTTTGAGAACCTCTACATAGATTCCACCCATTCCAAGCATAATTACTGGTCCAAATCCAGGCTCTAACTTTGAACCAATGATTAGCTCTTTACCACCTTTTACCATCTCTACAATTAAGACACCTTTGATCTCGGCTTTCTTGTTGTAATTTTTAGCATTTTTAATAATTGTTTTAAATGCAGTTTTAAGCTCTGCATCATTTGTCAAGTTTACTTTAACACCACCTGCATCAGATTTGTGAATAATTTGAGGTGATACAATCTTCATCACTACTGGATAACCAATCTTCTTTGCAATTTTTACTGCTTCAGATTCTGTTGAAGCAAGTGCGCTTGAAGGTATAGGTAATCCATATGCCTTGAGAATTTCTAGTCCTTCTTCTTCTAGAAGATTTGGTCTTTTCTCTTTTTTAGCTTGATCAAAGATCTTCTTTACTTTTTCTTTGTTTACTTTGAATTTAGTAATTTTTCCGGTTGGAGATTTAATCCAATGAGAAAATCTCAGCATTGCTGCAAGAGTTCTGATTGCACCCTCAGCATAAGTGTAATATGGAACATTTCCTTTTGCCAAAATTTCTCTGTTGGTAATTCCTTCATCTAATCCCATCAAACTTGCAAGCATTTTCTTTTTGTACTTCTTTGACATTGCAACTATTACTTCTGCAATTTTCTCATTATTGGAAGATCCAAAAGGAGTACAAATAGTGATAACAGAACCAACTTTTGGATGTTTGAGTACACGGTCTAAAACATTATGAAATCGGTTAAAATCAGCATCACCTACAATATCAACAGGGTTTCGAGAGCTTCCCCAAGGTGGAATTACCTCATCAATCTTTTTTCTAATACTTGAAATATCTGCCATCTTAATTTTTGACTTAGAACATGCATCAGTAGAGATAATTGCAGGACCACCGGCATTTGAAACAATTACAAGATCACCTCCTAATGGCAGTGGTTGTTTAGAAAACGCTGTTGCATAATCAAAGAGTTCTTCCATAGTATCAACTCTGATCGTACCAGATTGTTTCAACACTGCATCATAGATTTCATCTGAACCCATCAAAGCTCCAGTATGAGACATTGCAGCTTTTGCACCTTCTGGACTACGTCCTGATTTAAGAACAAGAATTGGTTTTTTGAGTTTTTTAGTAATATTTTTACAAACTTTAAGAAATTCTTTACCATCGCTCATATCTTCAAGATACATTACAATTACTTCGGTTTGTTTATGATTTGCAAGTATCTTTAGAATGTCAACTTCACTCATTGTAGCTTTGTTTCCAAGACTGATCACTGCAGAGAAACCTATTCCTTGAGCACTGGCATCTTCAACTAATGCAGCACATATTGCACCACTCTGTGATACAAGAGCAATTTTTCCAGATTTTGGTGTAATTTTAAGAAATGTTGAATTCATCATTGTCTTTGGATCAAGATTCATGACACCAAGACAATTTGGCCCAATAATTTGCATATTATATTTTTTAGATATGTCCTTAATTTCTTGTTCACGTTTTTTTCCTTCTTCATCAACTTCTTTGAAACCAGCTGTAATGATAATGACTCCTTTGATTTTTTTCTTGCCACATTCTTCTAACACTTGTGCTACCAATGTATTTTTGATAACAATAACTGCAAGATCAATTGGTTTTGGAACGTCTAAAACACTCTTGTATGCTTTTTTGTAAAATACTGTGTCTCGTGAAGAACTAATTGGAAAAACAGTTCCTGTAAAACCATTCATAATGTTTGATGTAATAGTAGCTCCAACACTTCCTCTCTTGTCAGACGCACCAATTACTGCAATTGATTTAGGTGATAAAAAGACAGACACTGCCATGTAGATTGGATCTACGGATTTTAGATAATAAAGTTATTCATAGAAATTTCTGATCTGTGATTTTTTAGCTTCCCAGCATTTTTCCTGCTAGATTTTCTTTTCTAGGAATCCATACTATTGAAAGATTAGAAAATTTCCCCATAATACTCCAAGCCTCTCGTGCTAGAATTCGAAGTTGTTCATTATTTATTGCAAATTCATGATTTAATTGATTTACAGTATTTTTAGAATCACTGTAAATAGTAATTTCATCATTTGAATCAACGTACTTGTTTAATGCAGAAATTATGGCCGAGTATTCAGCCTGATTGTTAGTAATATCTAATTTTTTTTCATAGAATGATTCTCCTGTCTCTTTAACATAGTATCCATATCCACTATTAGGACCTCCAGAACCATCAACATAAACACTAACTTTCATCTTTATACAACCTTACCAACTTTACATTCAGATTAACTACTATCAAGAAAATTACCGCGGATATACTTTGTGATATAATTGATGCCATGTATGGATCATAGTCTATTGTCAAAAAATAATACTGCAAAACCCATCTAACAATAGCGTAAACAATTTCAGCACTTCCAAGCGATGTTACTAATTTTATGAGATCGCGTTTTAATTTTACATTATCTGTACCGCCAGATTCATTGCGATATTTTTTTCTGTTATCAAAATAGTATAACACACCAAAAACTGAAAAGTAAATTGAATAATCTGCAATTATAGTATATGTTGAGTTTAGATAGTCTTCTTGATCAGATAAAAGTTGAGCAATTGCTGCAGAAATGATTATTGATGTTACAATTGCAATTATAATATTTTTGTTAAGTTTAAGATAGTCTTCTAACATAATTTTAATTATTTTTTGTTACAATTAAACTAAGGTCAATCCAAAGTAATCTTTAGGAATATTATCAATCCTGCAAGTTCTGCAATACCTACTCCCAGCATATATGGAAATATTTCATTTGAGAAAAGCATCTCCATTGAGAAATATGCTAGGGCACCAATGACATTATGTAAAAACAGCATTACAGTAACAACAATCATACCTAATGGAAGCTGCGCTCGAGTTTTTCCATACATCTTTCCAAATATGGCAATTAAAATTCCAAGAATGCACATATTGGCAATTGAAACAATAGATAAGATTAGTGATGTAGGTTCCATTTAGTGAAAAACACCTCTTGAGGTTTTATTTACTTTTATCCAATTTTCTTTCAATTTCTTCAAATGCCTCGATATTTACTTCAAGAAAGGTAGAGATGAAAAAGATAACGCCATATTTCTCTCCAACTTTAGTAATCATGTTATTTTTTTCAAGTACTCTAATATGATGTTGAATGGCTTTGTAATCTAGACCTAGCTCTTTTGCTAGTTGGTTAGTGTTTAGTGGATTCTCCTTTAGTTTTGAAATAATTTTTAATCGATTCAATCCTCCTCGAGAAGCTGCAAATACAAACCAAAGCAGTCTTTTTGCATCAGGATCGTTTGCCATAAGTAATGAAAATTCTTCTAGTTTACTACTAAAAGGTATTTTATGATTATATCATAATGGAAAGTATAAAAAACATAATCAAGCAAATTTTATTGAAATAAAATGATGTTAAATTATGATGCACCGTTATACAGACCACCTTCAGAATCAAAGTCATTAATTTTCCAAATAACAATAGGTTGTTCATTTAACGAATGTTCTTTTTGTGACATGTATAGATCAAAAGAATATTCTGAAAAAACATGGGATGATGTGAAAGCAGAAATCGATACGATGGCAAATTATTTGCCTGACACTAAAAGAGTGTTTCTTGCAGATGGAGATGCGTTGAATCTTGATTCCGAGTATATGATAAAAATTGTAAAATACATTAAAGAAAAATTTCCAAAGCTTGAAAGAATTTCATGTTATGCAATGCCGATGAATATTCTAAAGAAAACACCTGAGGAACTAAAGAAAATGAATGAGGCTGGATTGGATATGTTCTATCTAGGAATTGAAAGCGGTTCGGATATAGTTCTCAAAAAAGTTACAAAGGGGGCTATTGCAAAGACAATTACAAAATCAGTTAACAAGGCAAAAGAAGCAGGTTACATAATGTCATGCATGATAATTTTGGGATTGGGTGGAAAAACATATTCTAAAGAACATATCAAAGGTACTGCTGAAGTGATTAGTGCATGTTCACCACAATATGTAGGAGCTCTCACGTTGTATCTGGAAAATGGGATAAAGCAAGAATTTCTTGACAAATTTAAAGAACCATTCATTAAAATTAATGATGATGAATCATTAGAAGAACTTCATGATTTGATCAGTCAAATAGAAACTAAAGATGAGATTATTTTTCGAGCAAATCACGGTTCAAATGCATATACAGTCAAAGGTACTTTCCCACAAGACAAACAAGAGATGTTAGATAGAATAGAATGGATGAAACAGCATCCAGAAATTATGCGTCCAGAAGGACTACGAGGATTCTAAATTATAGATTATCAATTATAGACTTCAGATTTTCTGGCAGTTCTGGTAATTCAGTATGGCTTTCATTGTTTTGAAGGTTTTCAGGTCCTATGCGTCTGACTCGTTGAGTTCCAATAAGCGTATCAATACTTCTTTGAATATCTTTTTCAGATAAAACATCCTTTAATTTTTCAATGATAGTTTCTTCATTTTCATATTTTTTGATTGCATATTGAACAATGATCATTTTTTCATTCATTGAATAGTCTGTCATATAAAAATACAAATTTGTGCAGAGTAAAAAACATTACTTGTTATTTAGAGAGTTTCTTTTCAAGTTCATCAATTTTTGGAATACCTATAAACTCTAATTTCTCATTGATGACTAATCCTGGAGCAGTAAAAATAGGATATTTTTCTAAATATTCTGGTTTTTCTGTAACATCAATCAAATCATATTGTACTCCAAGTTTTTCCAACATTTTTTCTAAAACAGCACAGTTTGAACAATCAGGGGTAGTCAGAACTTGAACTTTCATGACTGTAAACTGTTCTGGGCTTTTCTCAAATGCCCATCTACATGTAGCACAACAAAATCGATATTCTTTTCCATTATGAACAAATAGTTCACCTTTTTCTCCTACTTCCATTCCACATACAGGATCTTTCATGTTATTACCTCTCTTTTTTTCTTGATAAAATACCAAACGATTGGGAATGCAATTATACATATAAACAAAAATGGTACAACTTGCTCAGGCATTTCAGCTTGACGTTTATGTTCATGTTCACCCATTTCAAATTCGGATGGGATTGGAGTCATTGAAACAATATTGTTCCATAGAATATGAATAATTGTACTTTCATACCATTCATGTCCACCAGGAATACCATTGATTATCAAAAATGCACCAATAATAATTAACATCCAACCAGTAAGCTTTTCTATCTTTTCACGATTTACTGTTATTCCTTTTGTTGCATTTACTCCAATAATTGCAAGAACTGATAACAAAATTAGAGGAATTGCACGACCTACACCATGTACTGCTCCTAAGCTTGCGCCAATCTCTACACTTCCAGTTCCTGCAATATAGATTAAAAGCCAATAAAACAATGGGTTTGGACATCCAACACCAGCATTACCTAATAGTAATCCCATGAAAAATGATTTAGAATAATCACCGCGATTTTGGATGAATTTTGGAGTTCCGGAATATGCTGGTAACTTTAATGTAAATAATTTCAATTGTGACAGTCCAAAAATGAACGCTGCAATACCTGCAATCATAAACATGTAACCTGAAATATCATCTAAATCAGCTGTTTGTCCAATTGCTCCAATACCTATACCATAAAGTGAAATTGTGATTGTAAGACCTGCGCCAAACAACAATGCCATTGTCAAGCCTTTCTTGCCACCTTTTCCCATACTAAGTGGAATTATAATGAAAACAAGTGGAAGTGTGCATGGCAAAATTATCATAGATAATCCTGCAAGATATGCAATGATTAACCAAGAAGGATAAGATAGTTCTTGACCTGCGCCAATTGCAATATCATTTGTTACAGCAAAAATTCCTCCAACAAAAATTAGTGAAAACATGACAAATGCAACAAAAATCAGGGACTTTTTTGTGCCTATTTGAGATGACATGATAACAGTAATTTTATCAGATATTTAATGAATGATTGAGGATTATTTTACCATTAAAAAGTGAATTCATTCTAAATATTATAGAAGTTTAGAAGACTGAAGTTTTTGGAAATGTCGTGTACTTGATATGGATGAGTTGTTATCACGTAACACGACATTGGAGTATTGTATAGTATTTGCTCTTCAGTCTTCATTCATTTCATGTTTAAATGGAATAATAAAATAGATCAGAGACATTATTTACATTTGTATGAATTTAATATTGAAATTTGAATAAATATTAAGATTTTTCTGAGTGTTACTTAAATTTCATTTTTATGTATTTATTATGACGAGGAACTATCATATCAACCTAGGTAGACAGATAGGAAAACACGAAGAGGATGGAAGCATCTAAAATTCGTAGTTTTCCTAAATTTCTCGTTTTCTAATTCGTTAAATTGAATAATAGTTTTTTTGTGATAAAATAAAATGGCACATTTAATAATTTTATTTGTAACATTTTATTCTAGAGTTTTACTTTCTCAGAGTAATCTATTATCTTCTTTTATGGTATTTAGAACAATATGAGTTACAGTATTTTCAACATTAGGAATCTCAAGTAATTTCTTGACAAAACTACTGACTGATTTTCTATCCTTAAATTTCGCTATTACTATTGTATCTGCATCTCCAGTTATATCATAAACGGCTATTACATTATCTTGTTTTGCAATCTTATTTTCAATTTCCAACATTTTGCCTTTTGTAGTTTTGATTTCAATTACTACTGTAATATCATATCCAAGTAATTCATGATCAAGACGAACAGAATATCCCTGTATGATCTTACTTTCTTCAAGTTTTTTTATTCTGGAAATCATAGTTACAGTAGATACACCCAATCTATGAGCTAGTTGTCTCGCAGATTGCCTTGCATCAATAAGAAGATGATTTAGAATTTTGGTATCTCTATCATCCATCTTCATACAATATACTAACTATACAATTATTTAAGAATTCAATATAATCCTATATAGATTTAATGTATTATTAGAAAATACATTATAATCATCTAATCATAATACTCGATAATGATTATACTAATTATAACTGAACCAATTCTAGAAAAGATTCAAGAGTATTTCAAGACCAATGGAATCAAATCATCTAACCCATTTCTAGTTAACATACATTTCTTTAACTATTTGAGAATTTTACGAAGGGTATCATTCAATACTTTGGAATAACTGTATGATGCTTGTTCTTGCTGAATCATTTTTGCTTGACGAA
>JADFLN010000126.1 GCA_022564385.1 Nitrososphaerota archaeon
CTTTGTGGTATGCTTTAGCAATAGGTGCAGATTTTGGAGGAAATGGAACATTAATTGGTGCTAGCGCAAATCTTGTTGCTATTGCACTTCTTGAAAGGCACGGTTATCGCATGGCGTTCAAAGATTTTATCAAAAAAGGAATGCCATTCATGATTGCAACAACAGCAATTGGCACAGGAGTATATTTGGTAAGATTGATGCTAAATGTATAACAATTCCTTTGGCTTTTTATTTGACATAATGAGGTATAGAGTATGGTGTTAGAGAAAGAATTCAAAACGAAAATAGGTTCGTTGATGGATGAATGCCTCATTCCTCATGGAATTCAAACACATGAATGTTCGAAAGAACATTGGAAGTTCAACTCTGAGGATGATTTCAAGTATGGACACAAAGCGGGAGTAGTAATTGGAATAGTTCTTGGATATTATATTGCAAAATATGGTAAACTTCCTGTAGATGAAGATTTGACGGAAATGACAGAAATGGTTGAATTACGTACAGAGGAAATCAAAAAAAGTTTTTCGGACATACACTTTTTCTATAAAGTATAGAATCATTACAATTTTTAAATTCATCATTATAATCAAGTACTAAAAATTTGTAAATTTAATGAATGTTCAGCTACACAAACTAAAGTCATAAAGTCTTAAATTACACAAAAAAATTGAAATGACAAGATATGTCAGATGAAACAAACAAAGATTCATTCATAACAAATATGCTTGCAACGATCAAGGAAATTCAAGAAGAACTAAACGAATTAAAAATTATCAAGAGAGAGACAGTTAGAGGAACTGTAAAGAGAAAGACAGTTAGAGGAACTGTAAAGAGAAAGACAGTTAGAGGAACTGTAAAGAGAAAGACAGTTAGAAGCAGAACTAAAAGAAAGACAATAAACAAAGATAGGTTGTAAATAAGCCAAGTTATTTAACAAATTTATGTCCAAATCAGTATGAGAATTCATGAGTAAACTAGATTCTGTTTTTTCTAAAGCATGCAGTGAAATCACTCAGAATCTGCTAACAATTAATGAGCCTAGTAAAAAGCAGGTAAAACAAGAAATCATTAAAATCTGTGCCAAATATGCACTTGAAAGAATTCCCAGAAATCATGAAATCCTATCAATGGTAAAAGAATCTGATTTTAATAAATTAAGAAAAGTTTTGTTGAAAAAGCCAGTTAAAACTGCATCAGGAGTCGCAGTAGTTGCACTCATGCCAAAGCCATATGCTTGTCCACATGGCAGATGCACATATTGTCCAGGTGGAATTGAATTTAATACCCCAAATAGTTACACAGGAAAAGAACCATCTACACTTAACGCAATTGGAAATGAATATGATCCTAAATTGCAAATTACATCAAAGATAGATAAGCTGATTGCATTTGGACATGACACATCTAAAATGGAGATTGTAATTGTTGGTGGCACTTTTCTATTTATGCCAAAAGACTATCAAGAAAATTTTATCAAATCATGTTATGATGCTCTGAATGGGACAGATTCAAAAGATTTGCAAGAAGCCAAATCAAATAATGAACATGCATCAATAAGAAATGTAGGATTTACAATTGAAACAAAGCCAGACTTCTGTAAGAAAGAACATGTAGATTTAATGTTAAACTATGGAATCACAAGAATAGAGATTGGTGTTCAATCATTACAAGAAAGAGTATATGAAATAGTTAACAGAGGTCACAACTATAATGACGTAATAGAATCGTTTCAAATTTCAAAAGATGCAGGTTACAAAATTGTTGCACATATGATGCCAGGTTTGCCTACAATGACGCCAGAAGGAGACATTGCAGATTTTAAAAAATTATTTTTGGATTCACAGTTACGTCCAGACATGTTGAAAATTTATCCATCATTAGTAATTGAAAACACCCCACTTTATGAGGACTATAAACAAGGAAAATACATCCCATATTCTGATGAAGACATGATCAATGTATTAACAGAAGTAAAAAAGAACGTTCCAAAATGGGTTAGAATTATGCGAATACAAAGGGAAATTTCTCCAAACGAAATCATTGCAGGTCCAAAAGCAGGAAATCTTAGACAAATTGTACATCAAAATTTAGCCAAACAAGGACTTTCATGTAGATGTATTAGATGCAGAGAAGTAGGTCTATCTAATAAAAAATCAGATGGGGGAAATGTGAGGTTAAAAAGAATAGATTATGACTCATCAGGTGGAAAAGAGGTATTCTTGTCTTATGAGGACAAAAATGAATCAATTTATGGATTTTTGAGATTAAGAAAACCAAGCATTGATGCTCACAGAGATGAGATAAAACAAGACACTTGTATTGTAAGAGAGATTCATGTTTATGGAAGATCATTGAAGATTGGTGAAAAAGATGAAAAACAGATTCAGCATTCAGGATTAGGAAAAAACTTGATGAGAGAAGCAGAAAAGATTTCCAAAGAAGAATTTGATGCAAAGAAAATTTTAGTAATTAGTGCAATAGGTACAAGAGAATATTATCAAAAGTTAGGGTATTCATTATATGGACCATACATGTCCAAAACATTGAACTAGTGAAAAGAAATGTCAGAGCAGAAAGTTATTGGGAAAGGAACGTGGATCGATAAATTATCTCATGAATTACTTGAACGTGAAAAATCTCTTGGAAGAAGTTTAGATATTATTAAAGTTGAAAGTGGACTTGGTGCATCAGGGATTCCACACATTGGAAGTTTAGGAGATGCAGTAAGAGCATACGGAGTTAAATTAGCAATAGAGAATTTTGGTTACAAATCAGAACTAATTGCTTATTCAGATGATTTAGATGGATTAAGAAAAATTCCAGAAGGATTCCCAGATTCTTTAGAAGAGCACTTGGCAAAACCAGTATCATTAATTCCTGATCCTTTTGAATGTCACGATTCATACGGTATGCACATGAGCAGTATTCTTTTAGATGGACTTGACAAGATGGGAATAAAGTATGAGTTTAGAAGAGCTGTGGATACTTACAAACAAGGGTTACTAGAAGAACAAATACACACAATCTTGCAAAACAGCACAAAGATTGGAGATAAAATTTCAGAACTCGTTGGACAGGAAAAATATCAAAAATCCTTACCATATTTCCCAGTTTGTGCAAATTGTGATCGCCTATACACAGCAGAATCTACTGAATACATTGCTGATGAAAAGAAAGTAAAATACAGGTGCCATGACACCGAAATTTGCTCAAAAATGATCAAGGGATGTGGTCACGAAGGAGAAGCAGACATCACAAAGGATCTTGGAAAACTAGCCTGGAAAGTAGAATTTGCAGCAAGATGGTCAGCATTTGATATTAGATTTGAAGCAT
>JADFLN010000127.1 GCA_022564385.1 Nitrososphaerota archaeon
TTATAGAGAAATTTGTCCAAAAAACTGAACGTCTCAAAGTAGGCAATCCTCTATTAGAAGAGACGGATATTGGTCCACTAGTTAATAGTAAAGGATTTGAAACAATTCAAAGTCAAGTTCAAGATGCGGTAGATAACGGAGCTGAGATAATAACTGGGGGAGAACGTGTAGGTGACAAAGGATATTATTACAAGCCTACAATAATTAAAAACATTTCAAATAAAATGAGAATATATCATGAAGAAACATTTGGACCTGTTGCATCGGTGGTTGTTGTAGAAGATGAAAAAGATGCAATAAAACTTTCTAATGAATCAGTGTTTGGATTGGGGGCAAGCATTTGGACAAAGGATTTTGATAAAGCAGAGAAGTTCTCAAGAGCTATGGAATCTGGAATGGTTTCAGTGAATAATATGTTAGTGTCAGATCCGCGTGTTCCATTTGGAGGAATTAAACAAAGTGGTTTTGGACGAGAACTTGCAAAATATGGCATGTTAGAATTTATAAATGTAAAATCTATAAGATTCTATGATAAAATACTTCATCAACATTATGTAGAATAAATTTTAAATAATTAAATGGAACGATGAATTACAAAAAGTGAAATATTTTGGATCCTAATTACATACCACTACTGTCTGCAACAATATTTGGTGGAATATTAATTGTTTCAATTCTACAATTTTCAAATGTGCGTAAAAACATGAAAATACAGAGTGAGCAGCAAATTTATTCGAAAGTTATTGAAATGCGATTAAAACTTGAAAATAATGACGTTTTTATAAATATGGTCAAACAAAGTCCAATTTTTGCAAAAAGATTAGATGTAGTGGATAACCCTGAAGAATATTTCATTTCAGTTGCCTTTTTGGATTTATTTGAATTTATGTTTAGATTACATAAAACTAAATTAATTGATTCAACATTATGGCAACGTTGGAATAATTTATCTCAGCTTTTTTTAACAATTCCAAAATTTCAAAAAGTTTGGAATGTCACAAAACAATCTCATACATCAGAATTCATAGAATTTTTTGATTCTTTACCCAAGTTACAAAGCGAAGATCAGAACCAATAATAAAAATATCTGAATTTGTATGATTCAAAATTTATCAAAAAACCTGTCGGTACCAAAGATAATACTTCATTTTTAGAGATATTTCATCAAAAACTATCATATTTGATTCCAATAATGGTGAAATAAAATACATTTTTCCATATTTGTTCTTGGAACTAATGATCAAATTGTTTTTCTCCAGTATCAAAAGAGGATGTTGTACTGCATTATAGACCATATCTAGTTCTTGAGATAACGTATACAAATTAAGAGGAGTTTCGCTTAATTTTGATATAATCTTTATCCAATTGACTCTACATCTTGAAGATGTAAGCATGTGTACATCATGTATTTTATTTCTGAGCTACATGTGATTCCATCTATCTTTCATATATTCAAATATTTTTTCTAATTTTTAAAACAGATGAATTCATGATTGTAGATTTTTCAGAGAATTTGTAATATTTTTCTGCAA
Organism: Nitrososphaerota archaeon; assembly: GCA_022564385.1. Lineage (GTDB taxonomy): Archaea > Thermoproteota > Nitrososphaeria > Nitrososphaerales > Nitrosopumilaceae > Nitrosopumilus. The sequence continues at coordinate 1,533 of JADFLN010000127.1, forward strand.
TGCTTTGTTTTCGATTGATGGAATTATGTTATTAGGAGATAATTTTTGGCATGATATTGTCTTTGCAATAGCTAATGAGGTAGCATGAAGAACATTCATAGTTATTTTCTGAATTTTTAAATCAAGTATTGCTCGCATTAAATATGGAAAAACTATTGCATTATTTATTGTATTTTTATACAAAAAACTACCTGTAGCTACAATTTTGGCTCCACCTTTCTTTGCATCATCTGGATTAATTTCGGGATAAGGATTTGTAAGTGCAAACACTATAGAGTTTTTATTCATAGTTTTGATCATTTTTGGTTTTAACAGATCTTTAATTCCTGAAACCCCGATAAAGACATCTGCCTTTTTTATTACATCTGCAAGTTGCCCGTTTTCTTTTGGATTTGTTAATTTTGCAATTTCTTTTTTATATTTGGTCATATTGGTTTTTCGGTTTTTATAGATTACACCTTTTGAATCTAATAAAATAAGATTTTTACATCCTGCGAAATTTAATAATTTTCCAATGAAATAACCTGCAGAGCCTGCACCTACCACTAGAATTTTTATTTCAGATAAGTTCTTTTTTACAATTTTTACTGCATTGATTAGTCCTGCCAATGTTACAATTGCAGTGCCTTGCCCATCGTCATGAAACACAGGAATTTCTAATCGTTTTTCTAGTTCTGTGTGTATTTCTAGTACTTTTGGTGATTCTATATCTTCAAGATTTATGGCACCAAAAACAGGTTCTATGGCACATATAGTATCGATGATTTTCTTTTTGTTGGTAGTGTTGAGGCATATTGGAAATGCATTCAGTTTTCCGTACTCTCGATATATGACTGATTTTCCTTCCATTACAGGCAATGAAGCGTCTGCTCCAACATTGCCTAATCCCAATAACCTAGTACCATCGGTTATTATTGCTATATTGTTTCCTTTTGATGTAAGAGTGTACTTTGAATCAGGATTGTTGATAATTTCTTTACATACAGAAGCCACACCGGGAGTATAGATTAGTTTCAAGTCTTTAGGTGTTAAATTTGAAATTTTACTTTGAATGAATATTTTTCCTTTTAGTTTCCTATGTAATGCAATAGCTTTTTTTGACATCTGTTAATTGACTAAAATCTAATGTTAATGAAGATTATACCAATTTTCTAACTTTTTGTAATTTTAATTAATTATTTTTCTAACCAATGATAGATTTTGTCTAGTTGGGATGCTAAGGGAGTTTTTGGTGCCCATAATAACTAATTTTAGAGAAATTCCATGTGCAGAAAGATGTCTGGATGCTACAATAACTCATCATCCATTATTGCCTTTTCCTGCAATGACTAGAATTTTTTGATTTTATCTTTCTTGACTTTTTTTAATACTAGATTACAAATTTCTCTTCCCGTATTTTCCATCATTAGTTCAATGGTCATTCCATATGCTACTGCCTTTTGATCAATTTTTCTCACTAGTTCCTCTTGGATGCTGTGGAAGTTGTAATCAAACATGTTCAGTTTCAGAACAAGTTAAAGACACATAACTATTTTGATTCCCAACAACATTTGACACAGATTGATTTTGAATTTTCATGTTTTAGTTCTGATTTAATTCCCTGCTTGTAACACTCTTGACAATATCGTGCATGCTTCACAAATTATACTATTAGAAAATATATTTTAAGAAATTTCCAAATCATGATCAGTAGAAATTGGGAATATTGTTAAAAAGAAACCATATAACAAAACTTGAGATAAAGTGGATTTTACAATGTA
>JADFLN010000040.1:0-5930 GCA_022564385.1 Nitrososphaerota archaeon
GTCTTTATTTACGGAGCAGTTACTCAAAGAAATATTTTATAAATTTGTACCAGATTTGAATCTAGTATGTAAAACTACAGACACTACAGTTAGTGCAACAATTGCGTTGGGACCTGACTTTGATGAACACAGTTATTAAAAAAAGAAAAATTCCTAGTTTCCTAGAAGTGTACCCCAGCTTAAGATAAGTGCTACACCAATAGCTGATACTAAAAAGGTCAAAGCTACAACTTTTCGTTGTTTGGCATTCCACTCAAAGTCTCTTACGCTACTGAGTTCTGTTTGTGTTGTATGTATTGTCTGTGTTGACATATCTTTCATCTATGATAATTTTGATATAACCAATAGGACTGCATTGCAATGCAGTGTAATCTTACCCAATAATTGTTAATTAACACATATTCTTTTCATGACTTTTTAAAAAAGAAAAAAATTCTACTTTACCACAAGAACTGGCATGGAAGCTTTGTGTACGATATAATTTGAAACACTTCCAAAAAATAGTTCTTTTGCGATTCCTCTACCTCTAGCTCCTACTACAATAATGTCAAACTTGGGCTTTTTTCTGTTTGAATATCTTATAATTTCATATCCAGGATCATAACCATCAATCAATTTGTGTTTTAATAAAATTCCTTTTTTGGCTGCTCTGGTTTTTGCTGTATCAAAGATTTTTTTTGCTTCTTTTTTGAAATTTAGGTTCCAAAATCCCATAGGATGTAATGTATGTACTATGGGGAGATCATTTGCAAAAACAGCAGTAATAGTTGCATGAAACTCCCTTGCCAGAAAAATAGCCTCATCTAGGCCTCTAATAGAATTTTTAGAGCCATCTAGTGGAACGAGAATGTTCTTAATTCTTTTTGCCATATCAATTGTTTAAAGGATTTCAATTTAAAATCACACAAAGATTATCGAAAGTGATTTTCAGCATTGATATTCATTATATCTTTTCAACTAGAATTTAAATTAAAATAAAAAATTGTTTTAAAGTTTGATTATCAAGTTTGCAAATCAGGTATTATTGATAAATAGATAATTTACGAAAAGATAATGGTGAATGAGTAATTGATGTTACAAATAGAAAATTCAAAATATTTAGAAAAGTGTCAAAAACTATGTGAGAAAATATTATCTGAGCCTGAGATTAGATTTGTAGGAATAATTTCTGAGATGGGGAAATTAATTACAGGTAATTTTAAAAAAGAAATTATTCCATTACAAGACGATTCTGAAAGACAAACACTCTACATGCAGCTGGCATTACGAGTAGCAACTAGAAGAGAATTTGACTCAACAATGGGGCGTGTCAAATATTCCGCAGCACGTAGGGAAAAAGTTGTTATGATGAGTTTCCCTCTCAAAAATTGTATTTTAATGGTAATTGCTGAACCCAATGTAAACATAGATAGACTGGCATACAAAATAATTCAAAAACTAGATCAGCAATGGTACGAATTTTTTGGCAAATAATGATAATATCCGACATGAAAATTCACATTTGATATTTGTGTCATGATCTTATGTGTGTCAATGAGAAAAAGATGTATGATGAAAATTTCCTTTTTGAATTTAATAATGAAAAAAACCTGTCCTCTTCATACTGACATCTATCTTATACATACACAAACACCCGATGGAGCAACCAAAGACTATTGTCCTAGATGTCAGAATTTATTTGGAGAAAAAATATGATCATAATGTGGATTAAGGTAACTTTTAGTGACTGAAAAGGAGTCGTTCTATTTTTACTCTTTATCGATAAGCTCGTTTTGCTTACGTTATCCTAAAGGATGAAAAAGTAGTTGGGATAATCACTGCAACCGATTTGATAGATTGTATTGTATTAAACGCATTCAAAACTGAGAACCCATCTTGAAAATCACTTTTGAAAATCTTCTTCAGTCAATAAATAAGAAATTATTCTGTAAAATACCATGACAACTACAAAAATTATAAAAGTTAGCCATCGTGGAACAGAAGCACACGAAGCCGAAGTCAGTGAACAGAACTGGGCTGGAGACGCTTACAGAAAAGTAGAACAAGACAGCATCAAGAATGTTCCAAAAAACACAATACTTCATCTTGGTAGAGGAGTCAGAACCACAACTGCATGCGAACTGCCAGAACCACAACCAAGACCATCTACTGAAGGAATAACCAGAGTCACTAACCGAGGAACTGGCAGTAGAGCAAGTAAAAATAAAGGTACTAAAAATTAGGACTTTATTTTTTTTATTTTTTTAACAATTATCATTTTTGAAAATTATGTTTGATATTTGTCATATTGGTTTTTAATTCAAATTTCTATAGATTAGATATGAGTGATACTATTCCTTTGTTTGTAATTGGTTTGCCAAAAGGTGAATTTGCCGAGGGGCTTCTTATGTTAAAATTTAGACACACTTTAGAAAAAGCCAAAAAAATACTTCCAGAGATAATTGAGGCAAAAATTGCAGTAGAAACTCAAAACCCTGAAGGATCAAGAACGCACTATGAAGTTAGAGCTACCATAACAACTGCAAAAAATCAACTCCTCTACACCGAATCAGGTTGGGATATTCTTAAAATAGCCGATGAATTATGTAGAAAGTTAGAAGGAGAATTGCCTAAACATACTGATAACCGTCAAAGAGAAAGTATTCGTAAAAGGATTACCAACTGATGCTGTTTCAGAACATTCTTGTTCCTGTTGATTTATCCTCTCAATCCATAAGAGCCTTTAAAGTGGCATTTGATATTGCAAATAAATACCAATCAAGAATAACTCTTCTTACATGTATTGAAGATTATGCATTAAATCATCTATACTATGTATCAGGAACTAGTTCCCAACAATTAAAAAAACAAAGCAAAGTTGTAAAAAAACATCATGAAAAGTTAACATCCCTTGCAAAAAAAATTAACATTCCTGTAAAGTCTAAAATTTTAACATCAGAATCAGTTGTTAATGATATTGTAACTTTTGCAAAATCACGAAAACATGATCTAGTTGTAATTGGTTCTCATGGTAGAACTGGTTTTGATAAATTACTTTTAGGCAGTGTTGCAAATGGTGTTGTTCATCGAGTAAAATGTCCAGTTCTAATTGTAAAATAAAGTGTGGTATATTTGATCTCAATTATTGGCAGCGGCAGAGTTGGAACTGCAATAGCATTTCTTGCAGCATCAACATCACTTGATGATATTTCATTAATTAATAGAACTTCGACAAAAGCACAGGGGGAAGCCCTAGATATCACAAATTCCATCTCAAAAAATTCTTCAGTATCAGTTGTCGCCTCTAATTTTTCTCAATTAATTAACGCTGATGTTATAGTTATCTCTGTTAGTGCTACAACGTATACCATTGACAGATATCAGATGTTTTCTGGGCAAAAATTAATCATAAAATCAATTGCACAGAAAATAAAAAAATATGCTAATCCTGATGCAAAAATTCTCCTAGTTTCAAATCCTGTAGATCCACTGACATATTTTTTTCAACAAGAAGCATCATGGCCCCAAAATCAAATTATGGGTATTGCATCAAGTTTGGATTCCTCTAGATTCAGATTCTTACTTGCAAAGAAGTTTGGAGTTCCTCAATCTGCAATTTCAGATGCAATGGTTTTAGGTGCTCATGATGATACTATGGTGCCTATATTTTCTCATGCAAAAAACAAAGGCACTCCCATATTGAATTTACTGAATGAATCTCAGGTAAAAAAAATCACTCATGATTTGCTTGATTATTGGAAAGTTATGAGGAATCTTAAAGGCCCTTCTTCTTTTGGTATTGCAAAAAATACCTTTGACGTAATTTCTTCAATTATTAAAAATAATAAAACCTGCATTTCTGCATCAGTATTATTAAATGGTCAATATGGCTTATCTGATATTTGTTTGGGTGTTCCAATAACAGTTAATCAAAAAGGTGTAAATGATATTTTAGAAATTGATTTGAATGAAAACGAGATGAAATTACTTCACAATTCAGCTGCAACTGTTAGAAAATTCATTTAATTTTCAGAAAAAAGATCTAAAAGTAATGTAATTTACTTACTCAAATTCTCAAAAACCTGCTTAGAGTCAATGTCAGATCCTATACACATATCACTATACTCCTCAGGATTTAGCGAATAGCATACTTTGGGCTCAAACTGAATAATCTGTCCTTCTTTTTCAGAAAGTTGTTTTACTTTGGGAGATATGTTTTTCTCTAGAGTTTTTTTGATTATTGATTCTCTGATTTGGGATTTTGTTGGTTCGTCTGTGATAAAACTAACCGTTCCACGGAACTGATATCCTTTTAGATCCTCTTTGTTGTATACTGAAATAGTTACACACGGATTTGTCTGAAAATTCCTAAATGACTTGTGTTTGAAAAAATCAATCCAATAGATTGCATCCTCGTCTACTCTGAAGAAAATTCTTGGAGACACATTTGGTAGGCGGTTACCGCCAACTGTTCCTACTGCAAAAATTCCCTGGTCTTCAATGAACTCTTTAATTTTAGAAGGAATTTTTACCATGATTACAGTATGTCAAATTCATATTAAAGAAACTTCCAAAATATCATTATTGATAATCAATAATTTGTTCAAGCGAAGTATATTAATTCTGAATTAAATTTGGAGTTTTATCTCATGATTAACTGTTATCCAAAAAATTTTATAATAAAATTACAATTACTTGACAATAGTAACTGGGGCTCTTGCTTTGTGTAAAATAAAATTCGAAGTACTTCCAAAAAAGAGCTCTTTTGGAAATCCCATCCCTCTAGCACCAATTACAATGTGATGAATTCTGTTTGCAGAGTTATTTGCAAATGTAGCTAAATCATAACCCGATGTATGTCCTGCTAGTACTACACATTCAAAATCAATGTCACTTTTCTCAACTAGTGTTTTGGCATCTTTAATTACTTTTCTTGCCTCTTTTGACCCTTTTTTCTCTGGTATTTTTGGGAGATGAATTGCTGTAAAGACACCAAATTTTGTAACACTATTTATTCCAAGCAATGTATCTTCAGTTTGTTTTGCCAACTTGATTGCTTCTCGTAGCCCTTTTATGGAATTCTTTGAGCCATCTAAGCAAACCATTATTTTCTTTAAACTCATACAAACTCAAATCTAGATTTTCTATTTATGTTACAAACTTGATTATTGATATTGAAAATAACACTTTCATAATTTTTAATATTTATATAATAATTTTTTTAATAACGTGATTTTTTTACTGTTGCAATTTTCTTTTGTGATCTAGATATCTGAACCTAATCAAATCTATCTCGTAATTGATGGCAATCGCATAGGCATCCTTTCAGACATTTCATTCTCTTACAGTCTGAGCACACTTTCTTATTCCAGTATGGTGCTGTATCCATGTTAGTACCTCTTGATAGCCTTGAAAGTGCCTTTTTTTATTTGAACTATAATTCTCAACAAAATAATTGCCCAAATTCCAAGTAACAAAAAATATGGAATATTCATATCTGGCTCTTCTACTAAAATTACCTCATCGTTAAATTTAGGTTCTAAAATTACCTCATCGTTAAATTTAGGTTCTAAAATTATCTCGTCGTTGAATTCTTTAGGCTGATCAAATGGTGATACAAATACAATTCCAATGAAAATTGGTATTGCTACTAGAATTATTATTGGTATAACCATGATGCTCTCTAATTGTATGGACTATAATTTTTAAAAATTTTTACTACTGAATGAAAATACATATCTCTTACATCTTCTTCTACACAAACTGCTAGTAAATTAACAATATCTGTTGCAGTAATTATTCCAACTATATTTTCGTTATCCATGACTGGCAATTTCCTTATTCCTCTATCATGCATTAAATCTGCTGCAGTTCTAACTGATTCATCTGAACTTATTGAGAATAGTGGTGATGACATTATTTGTTTTACAGGTGTTGTGATTTGATACGCA
>JADFLN010000040.1:5940-12516 GCA_022564385.1 Nitrososphaerota archaeon
ATACGCATGAGCGACAATCTTGATTGCAAAGTCTCTGTCAGTAACAATTCCTATAGGTGTGTTATTTTCCATAACAATAACTGCTCCAACCTTTGCATCTTCCATCATTTTTGCAGCCCCATTTACTGTCATTGACGCATCTACAGAAATTACTGATTTAGTCATAACATCTGCAATAGTCATAGTTTTTGCATTACTCATTTTACAAATTTACTATACACGATTAGGTATTTGATAGTCTTCTAGAATATCAAAGTTGAAAATCAATCTAGATAATCTTAATTGTCTTTAAATTGAAAATTAGTGTATTTTTATTCATGAAAAACAAAATCAGGAAGATTCTTGTTCCTCTTGATGGTTCTTCTAATTCTTTTCGTGGCCTTGATACTGCAATTCAGATGGCAAGGCAATGTCATGCTACTATTACTGGTCTATATGTAGTAGGAATCACAAAGCCTAGAATTGATGAACCAATTACTTCACCAGAGAAAATTTTCTTGAAATACGCACAAAAAATCATGAAAAAAGCCAAGTTAAAGGCAGCACAAAAAGGAATTTTATTTTTTGATAGAGTGTCTTATGGAGATGAGGAGAAAAGAATTGTTGATGTTGCTGAAAAGAAAAACTTTGATCTTATTGTAATTGGTTCAAGAGGAATGTGTGCTGCAAAAGAATTTTTCTTGGGCAGTACTTCAAACTATGTTGTGCACAAATCTAAAAAGCCTGTACTAATAGTAAAGTGATATAATGGAATTAGAAAAAAAATCATTAGATCATTTGGAACAATTACTACAAAGAACTCAGGAATCTTTTGAAGGTTTATCTGCTAGATGGGATGATTTACAACCTAGACGAGAATTTGATGTAAACATCTCGGAGGATTTTCATCTTGGGTTTGTTTTTGGAAAATTAGAAGATGATTTTGTTGGATGGTTCTATTCAGAACATGGTAGATCTATGACCGACCAAGAATACAAGCAGTTCTGGAAAAAATGTCGTGAACTTGTGAGAGATCTCCACAAAAAATATGATGTTTTCTATTTTCAAGAATGATTTCCGAGTAAGCAGAAGATGCAGACATCATAGTAAATATTCCATATTTTTCGATCACATCCACACTTGCAGGAGCATTTTTTGTTAATCATTTTGATATTTAGTTTTAATCCTGTTTTGTTTTCTTTACTTCATCTATAGAGTCTTCAAAATCTTTTTGAGTTATTTTGATTGATTTTACTGATTTTTCTTTGTTTTCAACAAATCTTTTAACTCCTTTAAGGGCTGCACGGTTGCAGACATCTTCAATCTCAGCTCCATTAAATCCGTCTGCTATTTTGACTATCTTTTCTAGATTGACCTCTTCTGCAAGTGGTTTACCTTTAGTATGAATCTTGAAAATCATTTCTATTCCAGCAGAATCTGGATTGGGAACTTCTATTATTCTATCAAATCTTCCAGGTCTAAGTAATGCAGGATCTACAATGTCCAATCTGTTTGTTGCACCAATTATCAAAACGTTATTGAGCTCTTCTAGTCCGTCAATCTCAGTTAGAATTTGAGATACAACATTTTCTGTAACATGTGAATCAGACACACCACTACCTCTTCGTGGAACAAGTGCATCAATTTCATCAAAAAATATTATACAAGGTGCTACTTGACGAGCTTTTCTAAAAATCTCTCTTACTCCTTTTTCAGATTCACCTACCCATTTTGAGAGTAATTCTGGACCCTTAATGCTAATAAAATTAGACTCTGTTGTTGTTGCAATTGCCTTTGCAATTAGTGTTTTTCCTGTTCCAGGGGGACCATAAAGTAACACGCCTTTTGGAGGTTTTATTTTAGCATATTCAAATGCCTCTTTGTGTTTTAATGGCCATTCTATTGCCTCACGCAATTCCTCCTTTAATTTGTCAAGACCTCCAACATCATCCCAACTAACATTTGGAATTTGAACTAAAACCTCTCTGAGTGCAGATGGTCTGACTTCCTTTAATGCATCCGAATAATCTTTTCTAGTAATTTTTATTTTTTGTAGTACCTCTTTTGAAATTTTTTCGTCTTGAAGGTTAATCTCTGGTAAAATTCTTCTAAGAGACCGCATGGCTGCCTCTTTACAAAGTACTTCCAAGTCTGCACCAACAAATCCATGTGTGGTCTTTGAGATTTGTTTAAGATCTACATTTTTGTCTAGTGGCATTCCACGTGTGTGAATGTTGAGAATTTCTAGTCTTCCAACATCATCTGGAATTCCGATTTCAATTTCTCGATCAAATCTCCCTGGTCTTCTCAAAGCAGGATCAATAGAATCTGGTCTGTTAGTGGCTGCAATTACCACTACTTTACCTCTCCCTTTCATTCCATCCATTAATGTCAATAGTTGAGAAACTATTCTTTTTTCCAACTCTCCTGAAACTTCTTCTCTTTTTGGCGCAATAGAATCAATTTCGTCAATGAAAATAATACTAGGTGCATTTTCTTCAGCTTGTGAGAAAATTTCTCGTAGTTTTTCCTCACTTTCTCCGTAATGCTTTGCCATAATTTCAGGACCACTAAACGAAGTAAAATGAGAATTTGTTTCACCTGCAACTGCCTTCGCTAACAAAGTTTTTCCTGTTCCAGGGGGACCATAAAGTAATACACCTTTAGGGGATGATATTCCAATTTTTTCAAATAATTCAGGATGCCTCATTGGCAATTCAACCATTTCACGTATCTTTTGAATTTCATTTTTCAATCCCCCCAAATCATCATAAGTTATCCGAGGTATGGATGGATCACCTAATTTTGTAACAACGCCTAACTTGAATATCGTTTTATCTGTTACAAAAACTGGTTTAGATGGTTTTGTGCTAGTTACAACTAGTTGAATTTTACTTCCCATCTGAGTGTTGACAATAACTGTATCGCCTGTTGTAAAGACGTGTTCTTGATAAAGAGATGACATGTAATCCTGTAATCCTTCAGCATGGATTTTTTCAATAGGTGACAAAACAATTTGTTCAGCTGCAATTCCCTCAACTGGAGTAATAGAAAGATGTTCCCCTATACTTGCACCGATATTATATCTGGTAAGTCCATCTATACGAATTATTCCACTACCATAGTCTTCTGGAAATCCAGACCATAATCTAACATGGGTTTTTTTCTTTGAAGATAATTCCAGAACCTGTCCAGAGCTCCAATTATTGTCTTCAATTATTTTTGGATCTAGAACAGCTACACCCTTACAGACATATGTTTGAGGAATTTCTTCTATTTTTAATTGAATTTCAGCCATGTTTTGATATCTAATCTTTTGATTCCTCATATTTTTCATCTTGCTCATAACCTTCTTTGAGTTCAAGCTGATGATCTTCTTCCTTCATTTCCTCTTGTTCTAGTTTTTTCCATTTTTTTTCTGATTCTTTAGACATGAAATATTATACGTGACATACTATATTATCTAAATCACAATTTTCAAGTTTGATATTCTATTTTACAATTAAGACTGGTTTTTTAGATTTGTGTAAAACATAGTTTGAAACACTGCCCAAGAAAATTTCCTTTACAGAACTTCTTCCACGAGCTCCAATCACAACCAAATCAATTCCATTTCTCTTGTTGTTTGCAAATTTTGCAATATCAAATCCAGGATCTCCTTCAAGTACTTTTCCAGCTAATTGAATTCCTTTTTTTGCGGCACGAACTTTTGCTTTGTTAAGGAATTTTTTTGCTGTAGTCATAGAATTGAAATCTAAGAGTGCTAAGGGATGGATTGTATATAATCCTGGAATAGCTTTTACGGTCAAAGCAGTAATTGTTCCATGAGACTGTCTTGCAATATGAATAGCCATATCTAAGCCACGAATTGAATTTTTTGAATCATCAAATGGGACCAAAATTTTCTTGGTTTTGATTTTCATGTTCTAAAGTAAGTGATTTTATTATTTTAAAGTATACAGCTATTATCTTGATTGACTTTCAACCATGATAATTTATAATTTATCTAATATAGTGGGGAAATAACAGTAGTTTATGAATAGTACCTTCGTGAATCATATAATGAGCAAAAATGTGTCAACTGTTGATAAATCCACATCATTACAACAAACCGCACTGAGCATGAGAAAATCAAACATTGGCTGTGTCATTGTTACAGAAGACGCTAAACCCGTAGGAATTGTAACTGAAAGAGATTTTGTAATAAAAGTTGCTGCTGAAGGAAGACCATTATTTACTGATATTTATGAAGTAATGTCATCCCCATTAATTACAATTAATCCTGAAGAAACAGTTTGGGAAGCGGCAGAAATGATGAAAGAAAAAGGAATTCATAAACTCGCAGTTAAAAAAAATGAACAGATTGTTGGAATAGTGACCACTACAGACATTGTAAGAATTGCTAGTTTAGGCTCTGATTCTCAAATGCATAAAATTTGTGATGATATACTTTTGAGAATGAAAGATGAAACTCTATAAACAAAGCACCCAACAATTATTCAATATGTTCAATTCAATTTTTTTCGGCTTGGAGAAAAAATTATTGGTATTAGTTTTATCTGCAACTATGATTTCCATACTAATTACTACCATTTTGTTCCTAAATTTTGACGACATACCAATTTTTGAAATGCAAGAAAATATCATATGGATTGGCATAATACTGATGATTGGATTAAGTATCATAACGTATTTTCTCTCAAAACGTCTTTCTGGGCCAATAACGAAGCTTAGTAATGCTGCCAATGAAATAGCACAAGGAAACTTTGGTATTAGAACCAACATAAAAACACGTGATGAAATTGGAAAGCTTTCTGAATCCTTTGATGAAATGGCAAAAAAACTTCAGGAGGCAAAAATAACAATTAAACACAAAGAAGAGGTCATAAAACAACAAGAAGATATTCTACTAAAATTTTCTGAACATGCCCAAAATGATTGTGTGGGTGTAATTGACATGAAAGATTCCACTAAAATTGCAGCTGAATTATCAGACGAAGATGTTACCAAATTATATGAGATTTTTCTGAACTTTATGGCAAAAATTGTCCGTAAATATAATGCTGAAGTAATAAAGACCATTGGGGATGCTTTGTTGTTTAGATTTCCAAATGTTGAACCTAGTGACCCTACAGTAATGAAAAACATCTTAGAATGTTGTTTATCTGTGATTGAATCTAATGACAAACTAAAAGAAGAACTCAAAGCAGAAAATTTACCTGAATTAAATTACAAGGTTAGTTTAACATATGGTTCTGTAAATGTAGCTCAAAGCACTACTTCTAATGTTAGGGATATTTTTGGACCAACAGTAAATCGATGCTTTAAAATCAATTCTCTTTGCCCAAAAAATAGCATAATAATTGGTGATAATATGTATGAAATTTTAAAGGATTTTCATGAATATGAGTTTGCGCAAGTATTTGACTATGGAATGAAACAAAAATATGGCTATACAATTTTTGAAGTTAGAAGAAAAATCTTAGTATGAAAAAATTTTAGTAAATTACGCCTTTGAGCAAAGTAATTCTATTTTACAACGAGAACTGAAACTTTTGATTTGTTCACAAGTGAATTTGCTACACTTCCAAGAATTGCTCCCTTGATATCACTATGGCCTCTTGAACCAATAACAATTAGGTCAACGTTTTGTTTTTCAGCAAATTCAGATGCTGAGTTTCCCTGTAGAACTTCAGATGTAAATTGAATTTCTTGTTTTTCACAGTATTCTTTTGCTGAGTCTAACATCTTTTTGGCTTCTTTTGATAATAAACTACGAATACCAATTTTAAGAATCAAGTTCCTCTGTTAAGTAGTATTTTATCATACTATTATTGACGAGAATTACTATGTCATTACTTTCCGACTAGTGGTAATGATAAAGGAAATGCCTTGAGCTTTGACGTACAAGCAAAGTTCATGTTTTCCAGTACAGTTATTCTCGTTGTCCTATTTTATTTTCTTATTCACTAGATTAGTTTTGGAACAAAATAATTCTAATAACATTTCTTGATTTACAATTATGATAATAAGCACATTAGTTTAATACGTATTAACATGGATGTGCATTAATCTTTATGAAACAAATTACAACTTTGTATATTGCAATTGGAATAATTATTGGATTTAGCGTTGCCTTTATTGCATTTATTGAATCTCCAACTATTCAGACTACTGAGGCAGAATCAGTAGATGTTTATCCCAAATTTGAAAATCCAAATCCACAAAAACTATTTTACACATTAGTTGCTCAAGATGCTGAAATTGAAATATCTCCAGGCGTAAAAATGACAGTATGGACGTACAATGGAACTGTTCCTGGACCCACTCTAAGATTTACTGAAGGTGATGATGTTACAGTTAAGTTTGTAAATGAAACCCCTTATGCCCATACAATTCATTTTCATGGCACACATGATTCTGAAAATGATGGAGTGTGGCCACAGATAATGCCTGGTGAAGAGTACACGTATAATTTTGTTGCACAGGAATCTGGATTATTCATGTATCACTGTCACGCATTTCCAACAACAGAGCATGTAAGAATGGGAATGTATGGTGCAATGATTATAGATCCTGCAATTCGTCCAATGGAAC
>JADFLN010000128.1 GCA_022564385.1 Nitrososphaerota archaeon
ACGAATATTGACTAATTATCTTCTAGTACGAGAAATAGGTATAATCATAGTTACTTTTTAGAACTAATCAACCTTTTTTGACTGATTAGTTTCTCATAATCTTCAGGATCATCTTGTTCCAATCTTTGAAAACATACTTCATCATATGGCATTTTTTTATCAGTATATTATTATCAAATCCACATTTAAGCTTGAAGAATGATTTGTACTTTTTAGGTATACCTTAAAGATTGATTTCAGAACAAATACTTAGGCGTCTAATTCAATAATATTTTTCATTGAAACTATCATCTTTCCAATTTCAGATATTCTTTGATCAAACTGCTCATTAGATAGTTCATCAGGTTTATTCAAAGTAATTACAACTTCAGAAAAATCACCACTAGAAACTACACGCATTGGGACATTCCAAGATGATTCTTCATCAATATACTGATGATCTAGAATTCCAAGTGCTTTGTTTTCATTGAATTTGAGTCGGGCTTTTCCATGAAGGGTAGTAAAATACCACCAACCTTCAGCGTCCATTTTTGCATCACTCATCATCTTTGAAGGAACTTGGAGAATTGCATCAAATACATCACCTGTTTTCTTTCTCACAATAATAGAGATAGTTCTAGATCTAGTCACAGTAAAAATATCAAACAATAATTAAAAAAGATATAGTAGCAATCATAAGATCAATATTTTGAATCTATTTGTTGAGAAAGTCTTTGATTTTCTTAAGATTTGCAACATTTGATTCTTGAAACATAACCACAGATTCTGCTAGTGAATCTGGCAATACAGTTTTTAGATTGGTAACTAGTTCATTACCACTAGTTATCATATTATCAATAAGTTTTTCAATCTCATTTTTTTCATCAGTCATTCAGATTTGATAAGAATTAATCTTAATTAAATATTGAAGAATTCTTGATTAAATTTAATCTAAATTATGGCTATTTTTTTTAATTCAACCCCATTCTAGGCGTTCATAATCTTCAACCATTTTGATCTCATATGATTTTTTATCATTTTACATATTTTCTTAATTCAATATATTTAACAAAAGTCAGTGTTTGTTACTAAATATTACAGATTAAAAAAGAGTTTAGAGACTATTTTCAATTATCCTTTTTTTATCAAAGTTGAAGTAGAACGCACTTTAGGTAGTTGCTGAATATTTCGTGAAACAATTTCTCTTATTTTTTCAAAATTGTCTGCTTGTAATTTTATTAACATATCATGAGTTCCAATTGTTTCAAAGACATCCTTAACTTCTTCAAGTTCATGAAGTTTTTCAATAATCTCAGCCTCTGCACCTAACTCACAATTTAGCATCACATATGCATCAGTCATTCATTTTACAGGTATTCATGATTATTTAAATCTGGAGAAGAGTGGTGTAGACTACCATACCACATGAACTAACTCTTTGAGGTTTCGTCTTGGTTTAGGGAATTTTGTTTGCTCTGGATAACCAATACACAAAATGGAGGAGGGAACTAGATCAGTTTCAATAATATCCATCACTTTTTGTTCATTAAACATACCAATCCAGATTGAACTTAATCCTAATGCCTGAGCTGCAAGCTGAGAATATCCTGCAGCTAAAGTTGCGTCTTGTATAGCAAATTTTTTAAGAACATAATCAGGAAAATCAAATTTTACTCGAGATGGGTTTTTACAGAAAATCAACACAACAGGAGAATTAACATATGGTTGATTGTTACATGCCTCAACCAAAAGTTTTTTCTTTTCTGGACTTTTCATATAAAAAATCTCAAAGCCTTGATAGTTTCCAGCAGTGGGGGCAGTATCAGCAGCAGCAATAATCTTGTCTATCTTTATAGTTTCAACTGGTTTGTCTGAAAATTTTCTTGTCGAACGTCTCTTTGACATTACAGCAAACAAGTCAGTATCTATAACTTCAGAAGGTTTAGTAGATCCAATAGACCCAGAATGTAAGATAAAATCAAGTAATTGATTTCTCACATCATCATCAGAAGAATCTGGAGTTTCTTGTGGTTCATAGCCTTGAGGATAAATTCTATCTCCAATTTTTTTTGAATCCACAAACAATTTACTAAATTTATCGTATTAAAGAATTGTAAACTAAATCATTCAGCTTCAAAACTATCACATCCCGAAGTACACGGTTTATTCATTACGCCTTCACATTTTCCTATTTCGTTGTGCATTATTCGGTGGTGACCACAAATTTTGCACTTTTCTCTAAAATGTGCAATTAGATCAATAAGTAAAATTCCTGATTCTTGTATCTTTGATTCGGTTTCTTGGGTCATAATCTCATTTAATTGATAATTGTGATTTCTTTTAAAACATCTTAATTTTTTTGTATATGTTCTGTACTAGAATTATCCATTACAACCCAATATGCATTAGGTACAATTTTACTGTATTTTATTGCAATAGACATACAACATTTGAAAATCTTTGGACGATTATGGATTAATAACATAATGAAGGATCTTGACATTATCGATACTGAAAATTGCATGCACACATAGTGATTTTATATAAAAAATATGAGCATAGTTAAGATTTAAACGCCGGGAAAGGGACTTGCTCAATTTATTCAACGCCCTAACAGATCCCACGCCTAGAAAAATATTGGAGTCATTAAATAATCTCCAAACATACTCAAAAACACATTCAAGTATCCGTGAAAACAGGTAACGTTATGATGTAAGTTTGTTTGTTAGAAATAAGATAAGTAGGATTTGAATAATTAGAATTCATGACATTTGGATTAAAAGAAATTGGGGACTATCTTGTAAAGTTACAAATAAAATCACAGGGTTTTTCTCATAAATCACCATATTCAAAAGATGATATACGTCATGCAGGATTTTTACATGCACTAGGAGTCATACAAGCTTTAATCATTCTTAACAATATACTACTAGCTGTTCAAAAAAATCAAATCCCTGATAATCTATATCAGCCCCTTTTTGGAATTAAAAAGGAATGGGTTCCCCAACAATTCCCAACATTAAAAAGTTTTTGTATGATTGCACTTATCACAGAATTTCATTTTGGGGTAGAAATTTTTTTAAAAATTATTTTAAAGAATTTTGTAGAGAACACACCTCAAAAATTTTATCAAATATCAAAACAAACATTAGAAAAAACTTCTATTCCTGATAAGGATAGAAAATATGCTATTTTGATGGCTCTTGCACATATGAGAAATATT
>JADFLN010000041.1 GCA_022564385.1 Nitrososphaerota archaeon
TCCCCCGAAGCAGCAAAAATTTCATTTGGTTTAGGGATAAGACATGTAGCGTTTTGTGATTCACCACATGCTGATGCAGTTATGCGATTAACATTACCCTTAATTCAAAAATTGCTTATTCCAAATATTATCCCAAAAAATGAATTTTCTAAATATTGAATTGATAAGAAAAATATTATTTCATACAAAGCAATAGATGCAGTTGTCACTATCAAAAGGAAAATAAATCAAGAAGCGTCGTTACCATTTAAAAAGCATAAAAGAAAAAATATTTTGATCAGAGTAGAAGAAAAAGAAGCATCATATGCATCAAAATCAAGTAAAATAATTCCAATTATTAAACAAGTTGTAAAGGAGTATAGTAAAGAGAATATTGTAATTTTAGGTAGATACACAAAACAAATTCAAAATCTCCAAAAAAAGTTTGGTAAGAAAGCTAAAATTGTGGGAATGATATTTGATGGAAAACATTTGTTGAACAATACAGATATTTTCATAGGTTCTGGTGGAACCATGACTGCAGAATCTGCTTTATTGGGAATTCCTACTATCTCATATAATGCAGTTCCAAATATTATAGAAAGTTATTTAGTAAAAAAATTTCTAGTGAAAAGAGAAACAAATCCAATGAAAGTTTGTAACGATATCAAGAAAATTTTTACAACATCAAATAAAGAATACCAAAAAAGAGTAAAGAAAATTTTAGATGAGATGGAAGATCCTATTCAGAAATTAACAAGTGTAATAAAACAATAATTTCCAATTATATCATTAGAGACAAATTAAAGTAAAAAGTTCATTAAGGGATGTGGGGTGTTCGGTTTAGCAGCCCGGTAGTGTAGAGGTCAAGCATAGGGGCCTTTGAAGCCCTTGACCCCAGTTCGAGTCTGGGCCGGGCTACTCTATTTAAAAAATGGATAATCTATGTTACACGAATATAATATGGATGTTTTTTCTGAAATTAGGGCTATGACAGACATTATTTTAGGCATGGGTGAAATGGGAGAAACACTATTTGACTTACTTATTGAAAGAGGATTCAATTGCATTGGAATTGACATAGATAACTCAAAATGCAAAAACTATTCAGAAAACTCTACAATAAAAAATCCAGAATATCTTCATGTGTGTATTCCCGGAGAATTAACAAAATTTGTAGATATTACATTAAATTGGATTAACAAGATTGAAGGTTTGAAAGTAATCATAATACATTCAACTGTAAAACCAGGAACAACAAGAAATATTCAACAGAAATCTAAAACTCCAATTTTATTTTCACCAATTCGTGGAGTACATGAAAGATTTTTAGAAGATATTAAAAAATATACAAAATTTATTGCGTCAGATGACAAACAATTATCTCTGGAAATAAAATCAGATTTAGAAAAAAGATTTCAAAAAGTGGAATGGATGTCAACAACCAAAACTGCAGAACTTGCAAAAATATTAGTTGATACAACATACTATGGATGGTTAATTAATTATGCTCAGATTACAAAAATGATTTGTGAAAAAGAAGGTGTTGATTTTGATGAAATGTGGAAATTTGCTGATGAAATCCATGAATATATAGGAAATAGACCAAAAATGTATCCAGGAATTATTGGAGGACATTGTGTAATTCCAAATCTAAGTTTAATAGAAAATGAAAACTTGGATATAATTAAAAAAATTAACGAGTTGTATAAAAAATTTAAAAAATAATTTGAATTTCTAAAAATCTAGTTTTGTTAATAATTTTGATGCAATAATGAACAAAATAGAAGCAATTCCCACAAGAACTATCATTTCATAAATTATAAATTCAGTGATAGTTCCAAAAATTCCTGCTCTAATTATATCTACAAGATAAGTTAATGGGTTTAGGTAAAATGCAGAACGTAATGGTTCTGGAACTCCTTCAGCTGGATAAAATGCAGTACTGACAAAAGCAGATATTAGAAAAACAGTGTTAATAACTACATTAAATCCCTCACTTGAGCGTAATCTGGTAGAAATTATTGATGCCAATGATCCAAATAATATAGATCCAGTAATTGCACAAAAAATAATTATTGGAATTGTAACAAATGAAAATTCTATAGATTCAAAAAATACAGGATAGCCAACTAAAGCTATCAAAAATGCACTTAGTAATCCTACTATTCCTATAGTACAGATATTGCTAAGAATATAATGACTTCTAGTGAATGGTCCTGACATGATTTGTTCAAACATGCCATATTTTCTATCGTTCCAAATAATAATACCAGAAATAAGTGTGCTATTCATAATATTAAATCCAATCATGCCTGAGGCTAAAAATGCAGGATAATCAAGATCTTTACCACCAAAAGGAACTTCGTGGATTAATGGTGCATATGCAAAACCTGCAACAAAAATATAGATCAAGGGGAAAATAACTTGCCAAATTAAAAACCCAGGGTTAAGAGAAATTGTTAGATTTCTATTTACCAATCTAATTATGGGATGTATTTTCTTTCACCATTTTTAAAAAGATGTCTTCAAGATTTGTTGGAACAGCTGATAGATCTTCAATTTCAATACAGTTATCACTAAGTATTTTCAATACTTGTAGCAATACCGATTCTGATTGTTCTGAATGAATTATTATATTTGTTCCAGTGTTAAAATCAATTTTACAATCTTGAATTCTAGATAAGAGAGAAAGGATTTTAGATTGTTTTTCTAATAAATGGATTTTGATGGTTTTTTCTTTCCCAAATCTATTCTTTAATGCATCAGGAGAATCAACAGTAATTATTTTTCCCTTATCAATTATTGCTATTTTATCACAAAGATATTCAGCCTCGCTTAGTATGTGTGTTGTATAAAAAATTGTTAATCCATTTTTCACTTTATTTTTTAAATAATCTAATAGTTTTCTTCTAGCACCGGGATCTAAACCGGCTGTAGGTTCATCTAAAAACAACAAATCCATATCATGCATAAATTCACGCGCAACTTGGACTCTTCTTCGTTGACCAATTGAAAGATCTTCATTTCTTTTTTTACGGATTTCAACTAGTTCAAAATCTTTCAAAAGTTGTTCCATTCTTTGTTTACGTTTTATTCTTGGAACGTTCCACATCATCCCGTATTTATCAAGAGCTTTTTCTACAGATAATGTAGGCTCGTAGCTTGGTTGTTGTAAAACAACTCCTATCTTATGACGAACTTGAAGAGGATTTTCTACAGCATCTATACCAAAAATTGAAAGAGAACCTTGTGAGGGAGGAATAAGGGTTGTAAGAAGTTTGATGGTAGTAGATTTTCCAGCCCCATTAGGACCTAAAAATCCAAAGACTTGGCCAGATTCTACTGAAAATACAAGATCATCTACAGCTTTTAGTGAACCATATGATTTTGATAAATGGTTTACATTAATACATAACATAACAAAACTGCGATCATCCCATTAATTTAGTTAATGAGGAAATTTTAGATGATTTTAGGAAGATTTGAATTGATTCATAGAAAACATGTAAAAGATTAGTAAATTATTGATTTAACAATTTTAAGTTTCAAAGAAGAAATGAGAAAGCGATCATTTTTTGGAAGAAGTATTTTAATTAACTAATGAAATTTTTATTAAGAGAACAAGTTTAGCAACAATGATTTGTCAGAATTTAAAAATCTTATCGATAAATTGCTCGAACAAAAACCTGAATTAACTAAAGAAGATATTGAAGAACAGATCAAGCGAAAAAAAGAAAAAATTGGTGCGGGATACTTGACAGATCAAGGAGCGTTATTTTTGATAGCATCTGATTACGGTGTTGCTCTATCAGAACCACTAAAACTTGAAATGGAGTTGAAGGATCTGTATGCTGGAGCAAAAGAAATTTCTTTAGAAACAAGAGTTTTGAATCTTTCACCTGCAAAACAGTTTTCAAGAAAAGATGGTTCAGCATTTTTTCTAAGAACAATGACGGTATATGATACAAATTCAACTGCTAGTGTAAAACTGTGGGATGAAAAAGCAAATTTACCTGTAATTGAAAATCTGAAACCTGGAGATTTAATAAAAATTATCAAAGCATATGTTAAATCTGATCTTGATGGTTCTCCTACTATCAATATTGGTTCAGGATCAAATATTGAAACAATAAAGTCAGATAGTGAAATTCCAAGCATAGATACTATCACAAAAGATGTTAGTGAACTACAAGAAGGACAAAAAGATCTTGTAATTTCAGGAATAACTGATGGAATAATTAGTGGAATGGAATTTACAAATTCTCGAGGTAAACCTGGAAAAGCACTTAGAATGAGACTAAAAGGAAAAGACGGTAATGCGATGAGAGTTGTTCTTTGGGGAAAAGATGAATCATCTATCCCAAATATGATTTCAAAGTCAGCCAAAGTAAGATTACTTGGAGTAAAAGTAAGATCAGGAAATCAAGGATTGGAAATTCATGGAAATGATGCAACTATTATTGAAATTGAAGGAGGAAAAGAAGTAGAACCAGTAATTGTAAGAGTTCTCTCCATATTAACAACAGACAATAATAAAAAAATGATTTTAGCTGTTGATAACAAAAAAAATTTATTTAACATAAGTGATTTGACAAACTCAACTAGTATTTGTGTTGAAGGAGATATAATAGAGTGTATGCCATCAAAAGTTTATGGTAATTCAATTACATTAGATGAAAATTCTTTTGTAAGAAAATTAGATAATGATGAATCTATTCCATCATTATCACAACTTAGAACAAAAATTAATGCTGTTAAAGCAGATGGGAATTATTGTATTGAGTCTATAATATTGAAAGTTCCTGAAAGGCGTGAAGTTCAAACAAAATCTGGAGAATCAATAGCACTATCAGAAATGTTTGTTGAGGATGACACAGGTCAGATTTGGGTAAAAGGTTGGAGAAATCAAGCAAGAGTAATTGACAAATGTGAGTTAGGAGAAATAGTGTCAATTACAGGATTAAATGCTAAAGCAGGACTTGAAGGTAGAATAGAATTATTCCTTACGGCGTTTTCTAAAATTATAAAGAAAAATTAAGAATCCCAAAAACCTCTTGTAACAACATACTGTCTTTCAGCTTCATAGATTTGTTTGAATAGATATTCTTCATCTACCATATTTCGCAATATTCTTGCAGCAGTATCTGCTCCAACTCCATATCCAGATAATACTGTAATGGCAATCTTGCCAAAATTTTCTATTAAAGAAGAAACTTTCCAGGCACGATCAAACTTGTGTTTTTCGTCTGAAGTGAGTTTTTTTCCTGTATATTTTTTTTGAATGATTTTTTGTAAATCATAATCAGAATAGTAAGTAGCAGTGATTTGTCGGGCCTTACAATAGGGACATATCAAGATGTTTTTAACTTCATTAGTTTCTACTACACGTTCCCATTTTCCACATCTTGCACAAATTAAACGATGTTTAGTCTTTGCAAGTCTTGCTTTTACAAGATCAAGAATTCCCTTATCAAGATTTGCTGGAGCTGCATAATATTTTGCAGTATGATCTAAAATTGGTTCTGCTAATTTTGAGAACTTTTCTACTTCTAACCATTTAACAGAAATTTTATTTTCACAAATTTTTTTAAGTGTTATTTCAGAATTTTTTAAATCATATTTATCATGGAATAATTCTCTTAGTGCTTCACGTACAAGTGGAGTTTTTGAATAACGTTCGTATAAGAATCTAGCAGATTTCCTCTCATAAATTGCTCCACGTCCTACTATTCCAAATTTCTTTGCAACACACCATGTTTTCCAGTTAACATTATGAGTTCCTGTCAAAGAAGCAGTAACCATTGAATAAAGATCATAATCATCCTTCAGAACTTCAAGGAAAAGTTTTTCAGAAATTCTTGACCGAGAAGATAAAACAATTCGATAACCATCAGAGCGAGACTCAACAACAGAACCCAATAGAGAAGACAACATAGATGAAAGTAATGTTGCTAACGTAGAATTAATTTTTGTGCCAAAACATGAATGGATTACAATTGAACCTTGTGATTTACTTGATTCAATAACAATATGATCTTCGTCAGGAACATGATCAAAATTTAATTTTTCAATTATTTTATTGGTTAGTTTTAGTGAGCCATTTTTTACTCTGGCACGAAAAATCCCTACCTTCCTTGCAGTATTATAATCAATTGGAATACTTTCACCTTCCCAATATGGAACAGTAATTCCTCCACCTCTAAAAGGTTCAACATTTACGGTAAATGATTTTTCATCTACATTTAGTATTCTCCATTGTGAGCCTTTTAGTACAAAGATGTTTCCAGAATCTCCAAAGTCACCTACAAATCTTTGATCTAATGATCCAATAATTTTTTTTCCTACACTGTCAAATACTTTGAATTTTAGAATATCTGGAATTGTTGAAAGGTTCTCAAAATAATACTTGAAACAACGTCCTTTCTTCCAAAAAGTCATTTTTGTTCTATCAAAAAAAATCAGATAGTTTGAATCAAGTAAATCCAATACATCGATAAGATCTTCAAGTTTCAAATTTCGAAATGGATATGCTTTTGTCACAAGTTCAAAGGCTTTCTCAACTGGAATTTCTCCAATTTGCATTGTTAATCCAACTAAGTGATGAGCTAATACATCAAGAGAACTTTCATGAATTTTTTGTTCTTCAATTGAACCTTCTTGAACACGTTCAAGGATAGCTCGCGCTTCAAATTCATCATCAGAATTATTTGTTATAATTAGCCCCTTTGCTGATGTATTTAGATTATGTTTACTTCTTCCTATTCTTTGAATTAATTTTGATACTTGTCTAGGAGAACCATAATGAATCACCAATTCAACTGAATCAATATCTAACCCTAATTCTAGTGAAGATGTACATACAACAATTCTATGTTTTCCTTCTCGTAAAGTATTCTCAGTTTCTTCTCTAACCTCTTTTGATAAAGAACCATGGTGTAATTCAATTTCTATAGGAGATTTTTCTTTTAAAATCGAAGCTAAAAATTCTGCTTCACCTCTAGTATTAGTAAATAGAAGTATTGGAGAGTTTAAGTTAAGTTCTAAGACATATTCAATAATTTTTTCTGCAACATCAGAAATTGTTCCATCAACATACTTTATTTCTACATCATATTTTCTTAGTGATTTATCACGAATAATTTGACATTTTCTTTTGGTTCCTACAACAAATTTTCCTGCTTCCATAAAATTTCCAACGGTAGCAGATAATCCTATTTTTGTAAGAGGATATTTTGAATTTAATTCTAATCTCTCAAGACTTAAGGATAGTTGAGTACCTCTTTCACTAGCTAGTAACTCATGCACTTCATCAATTATAATCCATTCTAAATCAGATAATGCATTCAGCATTTTAATTTGTGTTAATAAAATAACAAGAGTTTCAGGTGTTGTAATTAGAATGTCTGGAGGATTATCTCTGATTTTTTTTCTATCTTTTTGAGTAGTATCTCCATGTCTGATTTTAATTGATAGATCATTGTAATGTGCATATTTTGTAATTCTTCTAAATACATCACGGTTTAATGCTCGTAAAGGAGTAATATAGATAACTTTGATTTTTCCACTCTTCTTTGAATTTTTTAATAGGAAAAAAATTGGAAGTACAGAACATTCAGTTTTTCCTGAACCAGTAGGAGCAATTACAAGACAATCTTTTTTTTGTAAAATAATTGGTGAAGCTTTTTTCTGAATTTCAGTTAATTTAGAAAATCCAAATTTCTTAAATAGAGAATCAAGAAATTGATTCGTTTGTTGATTTTGATTTTTCATAAACCATTACACCTACTAAACCAAGTGCAAATAAAACTATAGTAATTATTGGAATTAAATCAAAAATTGTTACCATTGATGAACTTCATGATCGACTATTAAATATCTTCAGTATAATCAGATAATCCTAAAACATGTATTTTGTAAAAAAAGTATTCTTTGTTTAGTGCCCAATAAATTTTTCCTTTAAATTTTGATGAGTTTTTAAAAAGTTGAATTTTGATATGAGTGAAAGGATCAATAGCACTCTTCATATTTTCAACTTCTTTTCCATCTATAGTTCTAATCATATTAGTAACAATGATAGGAATTTTTTTTGTTATAGCAAATTTTGATAATTCATACATGTATTTTGTGAATAAAGAATTTTTTTCAAAAATAGATTCATCTCTTTTATATTCAAAAGAAAACAAATCAGTTACATTATCAATTACAATTAAAGAGAAATTATTACTTTCAAAATTTTTTATGGATTTTATTTGCTCTGAAGTGTTTGTTATTCTAGATACTGTAATTTGTTCAAGAAAATTAATCTGTTTTTTAGATTGTTTTTGAATTTCCAGAATTCGCTCTGGTCTGAATCCACCTGTTGTATCCAAATACAGAACATGACCACCATTCTTGATTGAATTTATTGATAATTGTAGTAATAGTTGAGTTTTGCCTGTTCCATTTCCACCAAAAATATCTACAATCACACCATCAGGTATTCCTCCGGATAAGAAATCATCCAATTTTTGTAAACCAGTAGAGATCATTTGTATAATTATTAGAAAAAGAAGAAAAAATTTAAAGAATTTCAATTTTTACTGTGGAGGTAAAGCTTTTATTCCAGAAAATAAGGTTGCAAAACAAGTGAATAATTAGTGTCACAAACAACTACTGCAAAAAGACCTTTAACAGTTCTTCAAAAAAGTACCAAAAAGAAAGTTACTGTAAGACTGAAAAATGAAGTAGAATACAAAGGAAAAATGGAGAATGTCGATTCATACATGAATTTGATAATGACTGATGCTGAAGAAGTACATGATGGTAAAACAGTTGCAAATTATGGAAGAGTAATTGTAAGAGGCAATAATGTGTTATTTATCAAACTAGAAAATGAACTCTAGTTAATCGTGGTTTTATGAGGAATAATTTTTTATTTACATCAGAGTCAGTAACTGAAGGTCATCCAGACAAAATATGTGATAGTATTTCTGATGCATTTTTAGATGAATTTCTTAGACAAGATCCAGATTCAAGAGTAGCAGTTGAAACAATGGTTACCACAGATTTTGTTGTAGTATCTGGAGAAGTTACATCTAAAGCAAATTTTGATAAAAAAGCTCAAGAAGAATTAGTTAGAAAAATAATTAGAGATATTGGATATGATAATAAAGATTTGATGTTTGATACTGAATCTTGTGAAGTAATTTTACGTCTTCATGCGCAAAGCCCAGATATCAGTCAAGGTGTAACAGCTACTGAAGAGAAAGAACAAGGAGCGGGAGATCAAGGATTAATGTTTGGATATGCATCTAATGAAACAGAAGAGTTTATGCCAATGCCAATTTTACTTGCACAAAAACTTGCACAAAAACTATCTGAAGTGAGAAAAAATAATATTCTTCCTTGGGTAAGACCTGATGGAAAAACACAGGTTTCTGTTAGATATGAAGATAACAAACCAACAAAGATTGAAACAGTTGTAATTGCAACACAACATGCACCAGAGATTTCTCAAGAGGAGATTTCAAAAGAGATTATTGATAAAGTGATCAAACCAGTTATAGGAAATCTTTGGAATGATAAAATTAAAATTCACATAAACCCCACTGGTAAATTTGTAATTGGTGGTCCACATGCAGATGCCGGTTTAACAGGAAGAAAAATTATTGTAGATACTTATGGTGGATTTGGAAGACATGGAGGTGGCGCTTTCTCAGGAAAGGATCCTTCTAAAGTTGATAGATCTGCATCCTATATGTGCAGATACATTGCAAAAAATCTTGTTGCAGCAGGCTTGGCAGATAGATGTGAAGTACAACTTGCATATGTAATAGGAATAGCTGAACCAGTATCACTTTATGTTAATACATTTGAAACAAACAAAATTCCAGAAAATCAGATTGAAGATCTAGTTAGAAAGAATTTTGATATGAAACCATTAGAAATAATATCACAATTAGATTTGAAGAGACCAATTTATAAAAAAACTTCATCATATGGTCATTTTGGAAGGAATGAACCAGAATTCACTTGGGAAAAAATAGACAAAGCTGAAATATTAAAGCAATCTGCCGGACTTTAACAATTCTATAACTGACTGAAACTTCATTTTAGTCATACTTCTTAATTTACTATGATTTCCTTTAAAATTAGCAATCAGAATATTGAGATCGTCAACTCTAAAATCAGATTTTGAATTAGTTATTGCAGTTTGATAAACATCCTCGAGATTGATTTTTTTGATGCTTGTTTTAGTTCCTTTAGAAAAAAGTTTGACATATTGTTCAAAAGTAATGTAGTTTGGACCAACTAGATCAATAATTTTATTTCTAAATTTTTTTTGGAGAACTGATTGAAGAAAAATTTTTACAACATCATTGATGTAAATTGGTTGAATTGTATAAGTCCCAGATCCAGGAATCTGAATTTTTCCTTTCTTAATTTGTTTTTTAAGATATTTTGTTAACAGATCATTTTTTCCAACAATATATGAAGGTCTAAAAATTGTATAATCTAGCCCAGAATTTACAATTAGTCTCTCCGCTTTATATTTAGAAATAAAATATCCTAACGAAGTATTGGATGAAACACCAAGACCACTAAGAAAAATAAATTTACTGATTTTTGCTTTTTTACTTAAATTTATAATATGTTTTGTAAATTCAACATTTACCACATCAAAATTAGTTTTAATTGATTGTTTTCCAATACCAACAAGATGAATTATTGCATCTGAATTTTGAATTTTTGGCAGAAGACTATTTTCATCATAATTTTTTGAAACAATTTTTAACTCATTTTTAAATTGTTTAAAATTATTCCGTGATATTGAAATTAATTTAATGTTTTTTTCAGATAAATACTTTCTAAGATTTCTTGCAATAAATCCGCTTGCTCCAGTAATAACTATCTGATGACTTTTAACCATAAGAATCCAGAGTTATTTTTAATTTTAAATCTATTTAGAAGATTTTGAACGTTGAGCAAACAAGAATTAATACAGTAAAATGAATACAGCAGATGTGGAAGAAGAAAAGACAAAATTAAGAACAGGTTACACTACTGGAAGCTCAGCAACTGCTGCTGCCAAAGCTGCACTGTTATCAATAATTAATCAACAAAAAACAGAAAATGTAGATATTAAATTACCTAAAGGAAGTTTTATTCAAATTCCAATACATACTTGTGAATTTGAATCTAATAAAGCAAAATGTTCTGTAATTAAAGACGGAGGAGATGATCCTGATGTTACTCATGGTGCAGAAATAATAGTTGAATTATCATTTACAGAAAAAGTAAACGAAATAGATATTGATGGAGGAGAAGGAGTGGGTATAGTTACCAAGCCTGGTTTAGGCTTAGAAATTAACAAGCCTGCAATTAATCCAGTTCCCAAAAAAATGATTGTTGAGAATTTAAGACAAGTTGGAGAAAAGATCCTTGTAACAAAAGGAATTAGAATTGTGATTTCAGTTCCTAAGGGAAGAGAGTTAGGACCTAAAACAGATAATCCAAGACTAGGAATTAAGAATGGAATTTCAATTTTAGGAACCAGTGGAATTGTTATTCCATTTTCTACAGCATCTTATGCAGCATCAATTAGACAGAATTTGGATGTAGCAATTGCAATGGGAAATGATACAGTAGTGTTAACAACAGGTGGAAGAAGTGAAGATTTTGCAAAGAAGATAGTTGATTTGCCAGAACATTGTTTTGTACAGATGGGTGATTTTTCAGGATATACAATTCAACAGTGTAGTAAAAAAAATATCAAAAAAGCATATGTTGTTGGTTTTATTGGAAAACTTGCAAAGATGGCTGCAGGAGTAAAACAAACCCACGTTAAAGGTTCAAAAGTAAATATGAGTTTTCTAGCAGAATTAGCAAGAAAATCAAATGCAGAAGAAACAGTAATTGAAAGTATTAAAAAAGCAAATACAGCGAGACATGTTTCTGAAATAATTCAAGAAAATAATGTTAAAGGATTTTTTGAATTAATTTGTAGTGAAACGTATAAACATATGAGAAAATATTCTGAGGAAAAAGTTCCAATTGATGTGATATTATTTGATTTTGATGGAAAGACTCTGGCTAGAAAATTAGGAGAGTAAGGTATTTTATGAAATTGAGAAAGTTTTGATTATGGAAAAAACTGCAGTACTTGCAATAACCAAAAATGGAGTTAATATTGGACAAAATCTAAAAGAACTGTTTCCGGACTGGAGTATTTTTGCGCCTGCTAAATTATCAAATGAGAATAGTGGAATAATATGGTATTCAGAGCCTACATCAGAAAAAATTGTTGAACTTTTTAAAAATAATAATGCATTAGTGTGTCTATTTTCTTTAGGTGCAGTAATTAGATTAATTGCACCACATTTGAAAGACAAAAAA
>JADFLN010000042.1:0-11623 GCA_022564385.1 Nitrososphaerota archaeon
GTATTTACAAGATGCTCGCCTTACTCTTGAAATGTTACCTGAGGAATTTTCTTACAAAGAATTTTTAGAATTTTTGTTTTTGACTGTAGAACATTATAATCAATACTGGTACAATCAATTACTAAAAGCTAACAAATGGTCAGAGTTTGAATCTAAACTTCCAAAGTGATAAAATTGATGTGGTCTGAAAAATATCGACCTCAAATTATTTCTGACATGGTGGGAAACGAAGAATCTCGTGCTGTAATAATGGAATGGTTTGCAAAATGGAAGAAAGGAACAAAACCACTTCTTCTAGTTGGGCCTCCTGGAATTGGAAAAACAACTATGGCCTATCTCCTAGCAAAACAATTTGGATATGATATGATTGGACTTAATGCAAGTGATATTAGAAGTAAATCTAGAATTAATGAAATTCTTACACCTGTTTTAGGTAATGTAAGTGTTTTAGGAACTCCAATGATATTTGTTGATGAGGTAGATGGTATTCACGGTCGTGGTGATTATGGCGGAGCTGCAGCTCTTATTGACATTCTAAAGGAACCCACAGTACCTATTGTTCTTGCTGCAAATGATGATACTCAAGACAAAATGAAAAGTATAAGAAAAGTTGTTAAAACAATCTACTTCAAAAGACTTCCTCCTCGTCTCTTGAGAGTCTATCTTGAAAATATTCTAAAAAAAGAAAGTGTAAAACTAAGTCCAGGATCTTTAATCAAAGTTCTTGATAAATCTTGTGGAGATATTCGTTCAATGATTAATCTAACTCAGTCTTTAGTTACTGGATTTAATCCTCAAACTGAAACATCTTTTGAGAGCATTAATGTTGAAGATGGAGTAAATGCATTCTTTAAAGCAAATTCAATTGAAGAAGCTAGAGGGGTTTTGTATTCCATGCAAATTGACCCAAGAAAAAAAATTGATGCATTTTACTCTAGTATCATTACAAGTAATTTAGATAATGTAGCACTTGCAAAATATCTAGAAATTATTTCAAATGCTGACATGCTTTATGGCAAGATTATGAAAACTCAGAATTGGAGACTTTTACGTTATCTTAATGATGTTTTGATAGAATTATATCAAAATGATGATAGAATTAGATATTCGCAATACAATCTTTCATGGCCTTTACTTAATAGAATTCGCTGGGATAGAAATAAAATAAAATCATTGTCATCAGTTATGGCAAAAAAATTACATTTATCTTCTAGTGCTTTCGTAACACTTTGTTTTCCTTATGTTTTATTTTGCATTAAAAATAAAACTCTTGAATTAGAAATAGAAGAAACTTTTGGTGATATTATTGAAAAGGAGATTGAACTAATCTAATGAGTTGGAGAAAAATTACTATGAAGTTCCTAGGAACTTGTTTAGTATGTAATGAAAAAATTAAAGTCAATGAAATTGGATTGTGGGCAAAAGGATTAGGTGTAAAACATGAAAAATGTGCTGAAATTAATGAACTACAATGCGTAGTATGTGGTGCTCCTGCTGGTTGTCCTCAATGTGAATTTCAAGAAAATTGTGATATTCCAAACGTATCTCAATTATGTATATGTAAGAAATGTAGTGAGGAAAAAGATGCTTTTGACTCTTACCAAAAATCGGTAAAAAAGAAATTTCTAATTATTAACTCCTGAATTTCTAAAATGAACAATACTTGTTGAATTTTTGTAAAAATTTGATAATGTCTCTATTGCCAAATTAAATTAATATAGGAAACCCCCCTGCTTTAGATCACTGTTATGCATTCTGAGAAGATTGATGAATATACTAAAAAAAATAACATAGCATTACAAGGAGGAGGCCAAGATAGAATCAAAGCTCAACATGATAAAGGTAAATTAACTGCTCGTGAAAGAATTAATCTTTTACTTGACGAAGGTACTTTTACCGAAATGGATTCATTAGTCACACACCATTATCACGAATATGATATGCAGAAAAAGATATTCTTTACAGATGGCGTAGTTTGTGGTTATGGAACAGTAAATGGTAGACAAATCTTTGTCTTTGCTTATGACTTTACTGTACTTGGTGGAACATTAAGCAAGATGGGAGCTAAAAAAATTACTAAACTAACGGATCATGCACTTAGAACAGGATGTCCAATTATTGGAATAATGGATTCGGGTGGTGCTAGAATTCAAGAAGGAATTATGAGTCTTGATGGATTTGCAGATATCTTTTATTACAATCAATTAGCTTCTGGAGTTATTCCACAAATTACTGCAAGTATCGGTCCTTCAGCAGGTGGTGCTGTATACTCTCCTGCGATGACAGACTTTGTAATTATGGTTGATAAAGTAGGAACTATGTTTGTTACAGGACCTGATGTAGTCAAGACTGTATTGGGTGAAGAAATTTCATTTGAAGATCTTGGTGGAGCAATGACACATGCTACAAAAAGTGGAGTTGCACATTTTGTTGCACAAAATGAATACGAGTGCATGGATTACGTCAAAAAATTGCTTTCCTATCTCCCACAAAATAATACTGAAGAACCACCTAAAACTAAAACTGATGATGATCCAAATAGATTAGATCATAATCTGATTAACATAATTCCAAAAAATCCTTTGCAACCCTATGACATGAAAGATATCATTAACTCAATTGTTGACAATCATGAATTCTTTGAAGTGCATAAATTGTTTGCACCAAATATTGTAGTTGGTTATGGACGAATGAATGGTAGAGTTGTTGGATTTATTGCAAACAATCCCATGCATCTTGCAGGTGCACTTGATATTGATTCATCAAATAAAGCAGCACGTTTTATCAGATTCTGTGATGCCTTTAACATACCCCTCATCACTTTGGTAGATACTCCAGGTTACATGCCTGGTTCTAATCAAGAACACAACGGCATCATTAGACATGGAAGTAAGTTACTCTATGCATTTTGTGAAGCTACTGTTCCAAGAATTACTCTAGTGATTGGTAAAGCATATGGTGGTGCATACATTGCAATGGGAAGTAAAAATCTTAGAACTGACATTAACTATGCATGGCCCACTGCAAGATGTGCAGTTTTAGGTGGAGAAGCTGCCGTAAAAATCATGTATAGGAAAGAACTTGCCAAAGCCGAAGATCCTGAATCTCTCAAAAAAGAATTAATTGATGAATTTGTAGAAAAATTCGAAAATCCTTACGTTGCTGCATCTCATGGAACTGTTGATAATGTAATTGATCCAGCTGAAACAAGGCCCATGCTAATAAAAGCACTAGAAATGCTTGAAAACAAAAGAGAAAAACAACTACCTAGGAAACACGGAAATATCAATTTATGATTTAAAATGATTGAAAAAGTCCTTATCGCAAATAGAGGAGAAATTGCTTTACGTGTAATTAGAACATGTAGAGTACTTGGAATCAAAACAGTTGCAGTTTATTCTGATGAAGATTACAATTCTTTACATGTAAAACAAGCTACTGAAGCATATCACATTGGGGAGGCAGCTCCTGCAAAATCATATCTGAACCAAGAAAAAATTTTAGAAGTAATGCTATCATCAGGTGCAGATGCTGTTCATCCAGGTTATGGTTTTCTTTCTGAAAATGATGATTTTGCAAGACTGTGTGAAAAAAATAAAATTAATTTCATTGGTCCGTCTGCAGATTCAATGGATCTTTGTGGTGACAAAATGAAATGTAAAGCTGCAATGTTAAAAGCAAATGTTCCAACTGTTCCTGGTAGTCCTGGTCTAGTAAAAGATGCTGATGATGCAGAAAAAATTGCAAATAAAATTGGTTATCCTGTAATGTTAAAATCAGTTTATGGTGGTGGTGGTCGTGGAATTAGAATAGTAAATAGTGATAAAGAATTACATGATGGCTATGAATCTGTTACAGGAGAATCAATGGCATCAGTAGGAAAATCTGCCATTATTGTAGAAAAATTTCTTGAAAAGACACGACACATTGAATTTCAAATGGCTAGAGATACTCATGGTAACACTGTTCACATCTTTGAGAGAGAATGCTCAATTCAAAGACGAAATCAAAAATTAATTGAACAAACTCCGTCACCTGTTGTTGATGAAGAAACAAGAACCCGTATAGGTGAATTAGTTTGTAAAGCAGCTGATGCAGTTGGCTATACTAACTTGGGAACTGCTGAATTTTTAAGAGCAGATGATGGAGAATTTTACTTTATTGAAATCAATGCAAGATTACAAGTCGAACATCCAATTACAGAACTTGTATCTGGATTGGATCTGGTCAAATTACAAATAGATATTGCAAATGGAGAATCAATTCCATTCAAACAAAGTGACCTTAAAATGAATGGCTATGCAATAGAGTGTAGAATCAATGCGGAAGATACATTCTTGGAATTTGCTCCATCTACCGGCCCTATTCCAGATGTAATAATTCCCGCAGGACCAAGCGTTCGATGTGATACTTATCTATATCCTGGGTGCTCAGTTTCTCCGTTTTATGACTCACTTATGGCAAAACTTGTTACATGGGGTCAAACATTTGAGGAATCTAGAACTAGAATGCTTTCAGCATTAAATGACTTCTACATTGAAGGTGTAGAAACTTCAATTCCTCTCTATAAAACAATTCTAAATTCAGATGAGTACAAAAATGGAGAACTATCTACTGATTTTCTTAAGCGTTACAATATGATTGATAGATTAACTGAAGATCTTAAGAAAGAAAAAGAAGAGAAAAGCGAAGCAGCTTTGGCTGCTGCAATAATTTATTCTGAATACTTTAAGAGCCGTATACAAAACATTGCTGGTAATAATTCCAACTGGAAATATAAATTGGATTGATAAATTATGGATTATAAAATACCAGACATTGAAAAATCATTTGTAGGAAAGATTATAGAACATCTTGGAAATAATGAATATGTAATTAAAATCAACGATGACGAACATAAATTAAAAATTCTAAATATGACTTCAAAGGGAATTGAATTTATTTTAGACCAAAAATATCACAGAGCAAAATATCTAGAACAATCTACAAATGAAATGAATCTTGTAATTGATAATGTCCCAATTACATTAAACATCCATACTCACTTTGATGAAGTTGTTTACAAAAATACTGGTGGAGGTGGTACTGGTAGTGCAGAATTAGCTTTGAAAAGTCAAATTCCAGGAAAAGTTGTTTCAATTGCAGTTACTGATGGGGATTCTGTAAAGAAAGGTGATGTTGTTTGTACTTTAGAATCCATGAAAATGCAAGTAGCAATTAAAGCACACAAAGATGGTGTTATAAAATCAATTAAAGTTAAAGAGACAGGAACTGTTGCCAAAGGCGACGTTATTGCAGAAATAGAATAAAAAGAAATTTTTCTTATTTCAGAAAATTTTTAATTTCATCATAGTTTGGTTCTTTTAATGGATCTTCTGAAACCCATTTGTAACCAATCTTTCCATCTTCCATTATAATAAATACAGAACGTTTTGCAGCATTGTAATCTTTTAAGTGAAGTAAATCTTTCATCAATATGCCGTAATCACGAATTGTTTTACTGTTATAATCCCCCAACAACGGAAAATTAAAGTTGTGTTTTTCTACAAATGTTTTATTTGCAAACGGTCCATCATTACTGATTGCTACTATTTGTGCACCAAGATCTGAAATCTCTTGCCAAGAATCTCTAAGTGTACACAGCTCAGCTTCACAAACTGGAGAACTTGCAGCAACTATGAATGTCAGTACAATTTTTTTCCCTTTAAATTCATCCAAAGTTCGCATCTTCAATTCTATATCCGGAAGTTCAAAGTCAGGAGCAACATCTCCAATATTTAATGACATGATCGTTTTTTGTCATTATCCTATTAAGTAGTTTTCAAAAGCTGTTTTTTCCAAAATTTGATCGAAAAAAGTAACAATACCTTTTTATAGAAAAATTAGGGAAAATAGCTAAATTGGTCGGGGAATTAGCGGGCAATTATAGTACAGTGGTACTGATGTTTGCCTTTGGCATAGCAGCGATGGCACCTGCATTAGTTATTTCAAGAATGATTTCACCAAGAAAACGAAGTAATCCTGTTAAATTTTTGCCAATGGAATGTGGTCAAGTTCCATCAGGAGAAGGACGAACTCACTTTATGATGCAGTATTATCCTTACATTTTGATGTTTGTAGTATTTGATGTCATGGCAATTTTCTTGTATGCATGGGGAAGTGCTCTTTTGGAGCTCCCAAAGAGTGCAACTTTACCTATGATGGGATTTTTAGCTATAATGTTTGGAGCAATGGCACCTGCACTGTATTTATCGGGGAAACGAAGAATATGGTAGTTTTTTATATTAATTTTATTTACAAGAATAGGGGATTAGATTGCTTAAAGACTTACTAACGCCAGAAACTGCAAATGTTTTTGTAGGAAAGTTAGGAGACATTTTAGAAAAAGCAATCGGTAAACCATTGGGCTACGCCATCAACTGGGGTAGAATTTGGTCACTCTGGCCTGTCCACATTGAAACAGCTTGTTGCAGTGTTGAATTTGGTGCAGCATCAAGTCCTAGATATGATATTGAAAGATTTGGTATCATTGAAGCATTTGGATCACTTAGACAATGTGATCTGGTTGTTGTTCAAGGAACTATTACAAGAAAAATGGCACCACGTCTCAGATTAGTTTATGATCAAATGCCAGAACCAAAGTATGTAATTGCTATGGGAGCTTGTGCAATTACTGGAGGATTGTATTTTGATTCATACAATGTACTTCCAGGAATTGACGGAATACTTCCAGTTGATGTCTATGTTCCAGGTTGTCCACCTAGACCTGAAACTCTCATCCAAGGATGTCTTTTACTGCAAGAGAAAATCAAGAGAATGAAGGCTAGGACGATTGTATAATGAGTTCTGATTCTAATAAACCTGTAGAGGAAAAACCTGAAACAAAACCTGTAGTAAAAAAACCAGAAGAAAAATCAGTAGAATTACCCAAGTTTGAGAAAGATATTTCTGATAAAATTGTTGAAAAGTTTGGCGATAAAGTCGAAGTTGCATTTGTAAAAAAAGACAGAGTTGGAATTAATGTTAGTCGAGAAAATGTACATGATGTTGCAGAATTCATTCGTGATGGATTAAACTATGATCACGTAGAATCTGTTTCAGGAGTAGATTATCCACAAGATAACGAAATTGCAGTTGTTTATCACATCGGTTCTTACTCTGATCCTACGTTAGCAAGACAGCTTCTTGTTTTATCTACTAGAGCCCAACGAGAAGAAAATCCAATTCCTGGGAATGATGCAACAAGACTTCCAACTCTTAGAGATATATTCTACAGCGTAGAATTCCATGAAAGAGAAATTTTTGAGATGTTTGGTGTTTACTTTGAAGGTCATCCTGATAATAGACGATTACTTTTGCCAGAAGATTGGGCAGACATACCTCCACTTAGAAAGGACTTTGCAATAAAGGGACGATAAAAATGACTACAGAATTACCAGCAGATATCCAATCATCATCATCAGAAATACAGACAGATAAACCATCATCAAATTGGCTGCCTCCAGGCTTGGCACTCCAAAAAGTTGATGAAAGAATCATGACTCTTAATGTTGGACCACAACATCCAGGGTCTGGTCACATGAGACTTATTGTACAAATTGATGGTGACTATATTGTTGCATGTGATCCTGATCCTGGATATGTTCACCGTGGAGAAGAAAAAATGGCAGAATATAGAAACTATATCACAAACATTCCTCACTTAGAAAGACCAGTAATTCATGATTCTTGTAATATGCTTTATCCATATGTCTTAGGAGTTGAAGAACTTCTTGGTATTGAAGTTCCTGAACGTGCAAAATATGTTAGAGTTATTGCAGCTGAGCTGAATCGATGTATTTACATAATGTATTGGCTTGCAATTTATGGAATCTTCTTAGGACATTCTACAATGTTCATGTGGCCAACAGGTGATCGTGAATTATTAATTGATCTTATGGAAAAAATGACTGGTGCTAGAGTCACACACTCACATTTTATTCCTGGTGGAGTTAGAAATGACTTACCAGCAAACTTTGAAGAAGTTTGTTTACGTCAAGTAAACTATTTTGAAAAACGTATCAAAGAATATGCTGCAGTCTTTTATGATAACCCAATTCTTATTTCAAGAACTCAAAATACTGGTGTACTATCACGTCAAGATGCAATTAGACTTGGAGTAACTGGCTCTGTACTTCGTGCTAGTGGTATTGATTTTGATGTAAGAAAAAAAGAGCCTTATGATGTCTATGATGAGTTAGATATCCAATCCATTGTAATGACAGAAGGAGATGCTTATGCAAGATCTAAAATCCCATGGCTTGACATGATGGATAGCTGTAACATAATTAGACAAGCATTACAAAAAATGCCTAAATCTGGTTCTGTTAGAGTTAAACTAAAACCAAATCCAAAAGGGAAAGGACTTGATACCGTTTACAAACGTGTAGAATCTGGCAGAGGCTCTTTAGGTTGCTATATTGTTTCTGATGGTAAACCTGAACCATACAGATTAAAGTTGAGTGTTCCTTCCTTTAGGAACTTGATTGCATTACCATATCTTCTCAAAGGTGAAAAACTCGGTAACATGCCATCAGTTTATTGGAGTCTTAATTATTGGCCAGTGGAGGCAGATAGGTAAATGTCAGTTATTGCGCCAAAGTTCAAACTAAGTGGATTCATCCAATCATTACTTGATAATATTTTCTGGATCTTGTTGCTATTTGTTTTAATTGGCCTTCCAGCAGTTTTTATAATTTTAATTGTCATGCCAATGCCTGTACTTGATGGGGAATTACTTACACCATTCCTTGCACTTTCATATTTAGCAAACCCCACGCGTATTCTTCCAGTAATTCATGCATTCATGACAACTGATATCTTTAGAGTAATGGCATTTCCAGGATTTGGTTTTGCAGCATTACTAGCAGCTTCAGTAATTTTTGCTGAAAGAAAGATGATGGCAAAACTACAACTAAGAGTTGGTCCTTTTTACTGTGGAAAATTCGAGGGTATTTTACAATTAATGGGTGATGGGCTAAAATTAATTTCTAAAGAAATTATAATTCCTGCCAAAGCAGACAAACCAATTTTCTGGGCAGCACCAGTACTCTTTGTTGCAACTGCAGCTGCATTTGTTGCATTAATTCCTGTAGCTCCAGGCTGGGTAGTTGCAGATATAGATTTGGGATTACTTGCAGTATTTGCAGTAATTGGATTTTTCCCAATCATTACAATTCTTTCTGCATGGTCTGCAAATAGCAAGTATCCGTTCATTGGAGGAATCAGAGCTTTGTTCCAAATGGTTTCATTTGAAATTCCATTAATCTTATCTTTGTTGGGAGTTGTTATGGTAACTGGAACTCTAAACTTATCTGAAATTACAGCAAGTCAATCCAATTTCCCATGGATTATATTTTTGCCAATTGGTGCTATTGTATTCTTTATTACAATGCTTGCAGAACTAGAGAGAATTCCATTTGACTTACCGGAAGCAGAGAGTGAAATTGTAGCTGGTTGGTTGACAGAACTCTCTGGAATGCTGTATGGACTAGTTCAATTGGGATCCTATCTGAAACTTTATGCATTTGCAGCCTTGTTTGTTGTTTTATTCCTTGGTGGTTGGAATGGTCCTATGATTATACCTGCAATCCCAGAGCAAATTCTTACTGAAGGAATTGAAATGGGTCCTATAACTCTCACTGTTGATGGATTGCAATCATTATTTGGTAATACAATTACACAAGAAATGCTTAATGGAACATTCTGGTTTGTTCTCAAAACAGCTGGAGTAATCTTCTTTATAATATTACCAAGAGGCGTATTCCCCAGAGTCAGAGTTGATATATTATTAAACCTTGGTTGGACCAAACTCATTGGACTTTGTTTCATTAACATCTTTATTGCACTTGGTTTACTTTATGCTGGAGTGTTGGGACCGGGAGGATTACAATAATGGGAACTGCCACAGGTATTATCCGCGCACTAAACTCTGGAATTAAGCATCTTGCAATAAAGCGATTTACACTTCGTTACCCTGAAGAAAAGCTAAAGTTTGTAGGAGATGGATATCAATTTGATCCTTCAACTGGTGTTGGGATCGCTGGACTAAAGGGCCGTCATATGTTATTCCATGATAAATGTACTGGTTGCCAATTATGTTCTATTGCATGTGAAGGAGTTGCTGAAGCAATTGCAATGGTAAAAGTTCCAGAAGAACATAAACACAACAAGAAAGCAATCATGCCTCAAATTGATTATGGTAAATGTGTTTTCTGTGGTCTTTGTGTTGATGCATGTCCATTTTATGCACTTTACATGACTAATGACTATGAACTTTCTACATTTTCTAAAGAAGGTTTAATCTACACTCCTGCTCAACTTCAGGTAAAACCATATGTTGCACAAGATAGTGAAATAATAATTACTGATAGAGGTGCATCACATGGCTGATATTGCGTTTCTTGCATTAGCTGTAATTACAATTGGTTCTGCAATTGCTGCACTTGAAATGAGATCATTAATTTATGGCTCAATCGCTTTGATGGGATCTCTTGGTGGCATTGCCGGGTTCTTTTTATTATTAGATGCACCATTTGTTGCATTATTCCAACTAGCAGTTTACGTTGGTTCTATTGCTGTTTTAATTTTATTCACTGTCATGTTGGTAAAAAGAGAACTCATCTTCAAAAAAATTGAAGACAAGAGAAGAAAGTTTGCAGGAATTGGATTAATGCTTATACTAATGGCATCATTAGGTGCTATATTCATAGACTCTGGAATTAAAACAATAACTACTGATGAACCACCAGTTGATTTTAGAGATATTGGTATAGACTTTGTAACATATTATTGGCCAGCATTGATTTTGATGGGCTTAATTTTAGCTGG
Organism: Nitrososphaerota archaeon; assembly: GCA_022564385.1. Classification (GTDB taxonomy): domain Archaea; phylum Thermoproteota; class Nitrososphaeria; order Nitrososphaerales; family Nitrosopumilaceae; genus Nitrosopumilus. The sequence goes on from JADFLN010000042.1 coordinate 10,870, forward strand.
CACTGTAACTGGTGCATTAGTTTTAGCTAGACGAGTGGATGAAGAAGATGAGCAACGAACTAATTGATTTTACACTTGTATCTGTTGCTCTATTGGGCATAGGAATTTACGGTCTTGCAGTAAAGCGTAATTTTATTCGAATGCTCTTTGCAATTGAAATTATAATCAATGCTGCAAATCTTAATCTTGTCGCATTTGGAAGATTCTTACCTCATAGTGGTGGTCAAACTTTGGCTTTATTCTCAATTGCAATTGCAGCTGCAGAAGTAGCAATTGGACTTTCATTAATTATTGTTGCTTATCGTATGTATCAAAATATAGATATTGAAGACTTTAGGAGCCTGAAAGGCTAATGGAATATGCATTATTACAGGCAATTTTCTTGCCACTGTTATTATCTCCAGTAGTTTACATTATTGGAAGAAAAGCAGGTCCCACACCAGCAATGTGGGTTACATTTGCAGTTCTGCTTTATGCAACAATTCTAATAATTAATGCTGCACTTTCAGGAACTGTAGAAGAACATTATCCATGGACAACCCAGTTTGGTGAGTTTGGTTTCTTGTTAGATGGTTTATCATCACCATTTGCAATAATGATTTATGTTTTATCTACAATCTTAGTACTCTACTCAAAACCATACATGATTCACATATTCCACCATCAATATGAAGAAGAACGTAACATTAACACATCTGGAAGTGGACAAACTTCAATAGTTGAATCATCTGATCTCTCAAATTATGTAAATGCT
>JADFLN010000042.1:11633-12283 GCA_022564385.1 Nitrososphaerota archaeon
AGTTTGGTGAGTTTGGTTTCTTGTTAGATGGTTTATCATCACCATTTGCAATAATGATTTATGTTTTATCTACAATCTTGGTACTTTACTCAAAACCATACATGATTCACATATTCCACCATCAATTCAAAGAAGAACTTAACATCAACACATCTGGAAGCGAACAAACTTCTATAATTGAATCATCTGCTCTTACAAATTATGTAAATGCTAAATCAGGACTTTACTTTGCACTTTATCTTCTCTTTGCAGTGGGAATGCTTGGAACAGTTCTTTCAACAAACCTGATTGAGTTCTTTGTATTTTTTGAGATCATGTTGATTCCTGGTTTCTTCTTAGTTGCTCTTTGGGGTGCCGGTGAAAGAAGAAAGATTGGTTTAATGTTCTTGTTTTGGACTCATACAGGTGCGGTTGTTTTATTATTAGGCTTTTTAATGATTGGTATTTCTGTTGGAAGTTTTGACTTTGCAGATATTAATGAATCTGAAATCCCTCAAGACATTGCAATGCTTTCTGCAGTTGCAATTGCATTAGGTCTTGGTGTTAAACTAGCGGTCTTTATGTTCCACATTTGGCTTCCATATGTCCACGGTGCTGCACCAACACCAATTAGTGCATTATTGTCTCCGGCAATGATCGGAATTGGCATT
>JADFLN010000129.1 GCA_022564385.1 Nitrososphaerota archaeon
TTTGTTGCAAAGAATGCACTGAAGAATATTTTATGCATCCATGATGATCATTATAGCATTTATTCCAAGTCAGCATTAGTTATCCTTCTTTTTGTGAGTCTTTTCATGAAGGAATAATTTTTGAACCATTTACAAGTGATGATTATAACGAACACAAAAAGGGAAATTTTCCTAGAACTTCTATTCGTAACATGATTGAATCTGTATATACATCTCACATGCCTGAAAAATCTAATAGAGATGACTGGAGATACAAGTTAGCATTAGATATGGTAACTTCAGGAATCGGTTACTTTAGAAATATTCCTACTTTTCAATTAAAATTATACAATCGTTTGTTTGAAGATGTCTTGGATGTTTTAGATGAAAGAAGAGATAGTACTGAATCTTCATTTAGTTAATCGTCACAATATGGACAATCCATTTCTTCTTTAGATGATTTTACTAATCCTAGAAAAATATTGAAACATTCAGGACAGATGTATTTCAGTCTCTTTCTTTTCTGAGTCTTGTAGTATAATGCTTGTAATGTACTAACTCGTTTTGTCTTGAATACATTATCTTCATAGTAATAGATATGCCAATACTTTTTTGTAGAGTCTCTATGCTTGTGATTTCCTCTGTGAATGAATGTTTTTGATACTGAAACAATGTATTTCATGATACCTCTATGATACTTCACGAAGGTCAGCTAAAAATATTGCTAATTGAAGTTTAAATCGTACTAATCCACGTTATAATGCGAAGTTGTTTTGTTAAACACGTTCAAGACCCTTGTCTTTCCTCCACTTTTTCTCCATTTCTATCTTGCAAAATATATGACATCTTTTTCCATCCTTTTCTGTTACTCCCTCAGAAAGACTCATCTCTTTGTCACAAATACTACAAATCAATTGTTAATCTACATGTTGTATTCATTGAATAACATGATGGTCTCAAATTACTCAAAGACTTGGAGGATATTCAAAAAAATGTTACAAATCATCATTTAACTCAGAATATGATCTTAAAAGAATTGAAGTAGAGGCAAGACAACATGCAGCACAAGCAGAAGGTATTGTTCAAAAAGAAAATCCATATTGATTATTCTTGATAGTGAACCAACAAGGTTTTTTCCATAACTGGATGGACTGCTATAATTTTTTCATCTTTTTCTGCTAGAAAATCATTTACAACATCCTGAAGAAAAACCCCTGGCTTTAATTCATTAGCGTCAAAATATTTTATTTTGTGAACCATGTGTAGAATGAAGTAATAAGAGAATATAACAATAGTCAACACATAAAGAAACTCTTCACTGTCAGAATTTCAACATACTTTAGTTGTAAATCCCATTATTTCCAAAAATACGCCGGTATATACTAATGGGAATCAAATCAAAGTATGTTTAAAAAAATAATTGAAAAACTGAAATTTGGTTATTGTAAAACCAAAGTCGCTAGTGACGTAAACGCATTCACAGAATCTGAAAAAAAGAAATCAGAGGATATAGAAAAATAAATGGCATATCATTGCAAACATTGCAGTTTTACTTGGGATTCATCTGAGGGAGATATTCGAAAATTACTTTTCCATGAAAAGACTCACCAAAAAAAGGTTTCAACCTAAATGTTGACTTGTAATAAATGCTATAATGAGCATCGTGATCAATGTATGGGAAAAGCTGGAATGTTTGACTGCGGTTGCAAGTGTTTTAAAAAATGAAATACCAATGCAACGAATGCGATTTTTATTGGGAAGGAACTTCATACACGTTTGACGAGGTACGTGAACATGAAAAAACTCATTTGAAAAAGAATGTATCTAAAACATTCAGGATAGACATAACGTAATGTCCATTTCTCCTAAAGACACCATGCTTCTAGAAAACAATGTATTTGAAATGAATAATATCTATGATTAAGAAAAAGTGTGATAGATGTGGATCTATTTTAGGTACTGAAAGCGAGAAAACTAAACAGCGATTTTGCAGAAATTGTAAAAAGAAATTTGATTTGTATCAATGATTGATATTCAATTTTTTCCTTTTGAAAAAATTACAATTTAAAATCATCGTTTAACTCAAATCTTTCTGCAAAAAACTCTGGATTCAGCGAAGTAGAATTCTAAATTTTAATCATCTATATCATCTGTAATGAAATCCACATTAAGAACAAAACCAAAAGGATCAAAGTCAAGGTAAAAACTAATGATACAACAAATCTTGAGAATTCAAGGTGTTATTTTATTATTCTTACAACCGATATTTTTAGTCTCAATATAGTCAAATACAATATCATTTTTTTATAAAAAATGGCAATTACTAAAAAGAAATCAACAGTAAAGAAAAAACCTGTTGCAAAGAAAACAGCCCCAAAGAAAAAAACGACAACAAAGCCCTTAAACAAATCAGAATCTGCAAAGAAAGGTTGGGTTACACGAAGAAAAAACTCCAAGAAATAATCCTTACTTGATATTTTTTGAATTTGTTAACGGTAATCTATTCTCTACATTTTTTACAAAGATGAAATTCAACAGATCCAAGTTGATTAAATGACACTTGTGTAGATGTGAGTTTTATTCCGGATGGAAGGCAATTATGGCATTATTCAGATCATGAATGTTCTTTTTCTTCACACTCTTTACATAGCAAGACTGTCTTTTTTTCTTTATTTTTTGATAAAATTTCAACATACGATATATCTGAACTATCTTGATTGTAAATTATGTTTCAATATCGTGTTTTTCTTTAACATGTAATATGAAATGAGAGTTCTTTTTAGATGTAAAATCACAATGAGGGCATTTGAATATGGATTGCTGTCTAGATGAACCTGATTTTCTAGCCATTTTGCATTCATGTCAGATTACTATTTTTAAATTTATACTATGATTTAGAAGTGATCTGAGAATGTTTCTCCGATTTTATATTAATTTCTTAAAATTTGTCAAAAGATACGGTCACCCCATTTCAGTAAAAAAACTCTAAAATAATTTCCAATTACAAATTGAATTTAAGCCGATGATCAAGTGATTGAAATTAAATAATATGATTTTAATTCAATTAATTTTAAAAAAATCGTATGATAAAAAATATTAACTCTTTACTTGAGAAATAAAAAATGAACCCAGACTATCATGGTATTGAAATGGATCTTCTAAATTCAGTAATAGGAGA
>JADFLN010000130.1 GCA_022564385.1 Nitrososphaerota archaeon
ATTGTTTTTCTCTAATTGACAGTGGTCATATTCTTGGTTCACGAGGATTACTCTTTGATGATATCTTCTATACTGGAGATATTTGTACTAGAAAACGTGGGTTTCTTCAAGGTGCAAAGATTCCAAAATGTAAAACCTTGATAACAGAATGTACCTTTGGTCTACCGGAATTTAATTTCCCTACAATTGATGAAATTAAAAAACAGGTAAATGAATTAATTTCTGAACTTTATGGAAAAGGCGTTCCTGTAATTTTAATGGGATACAAATTAGGGAAAGCACAAACCATAACTCAACTTTTTGGTCATTGGGAACCACTTTATTTTCATGATTCTGTTAAAGAGATGAATTCACTTCATCAAAAATTAGGAATTCCTCTAAAGGATAGAGTTGGTCATTCTGAGGCTGAAAAAAATGGTCTATTGGAAAAAAAACCTTGGGTAATGGTTGCACCACTGATGTCTAGCAAAAATAAATTCATTCAAGATATGAAGTCAAAATATGGTGCAGTAACAATAGGATTTAGTGGGTGGGCACAATCCTCAAGATTCACTTTTGGAAGGCGAACTGATTATTCAATTACAATGAGTGATCATTGTGATTTCAATGAGCTTGTAAATATGGTAGTGCAATCAGAAGCTGAACAAGTTTACACTATACATGGTTTTGTCAATGAATTTGCAGAACACTTGAAAAAAATAGGAATTTGTGCACAGCCTTTGCTAGAAAATTCTTTAGATAACTTTAGTTAGTTTGAAAATTATTACATCCACAATCTGTAACTAGACATGTTTCTGAGTTTCTTATATGATCATGAGAGAAATGTTTACATTTTTCATTTTTACAGATTCTTCTCTGTGCTTCTTTTTGTACAACTGATTGTGCAATTGCATTTGCTTTGTCCTTTGAAAATCCTTTTTTATCAATGTAAAAATGAACAATCCTGTTGTAAAGTAAATCTGGGTTGAATTGTTTTTCTAACATGGGGATATCTGGTTAAAATACGTCATTATACTATTAAAATAGCATGCAGAGAAGCATGTTAATCTTTGAAAATACAATCAAATCCTCTGCAACAAGGAAAACCTATCTTTATCATTTGAATAAATTCATGTCATTTTTTGACGTTAAAGACTATGATGGACTAGCCGTAATTCCACAGGAAAAACTACAGATTATGATGGAAGACTATGTCATGCATCTCAAAAAGATAATATCTCCCAATGGCATCAATCTGCCTATTGCTGCAGTAAAGGCGTTTTTGGACTGTAATGATGTTGAACTAAGATGGAAGGAACAGGACTTGGGCTTGCTAGTGTTAAATCAATCATAGATGCACATAAAGGCACAATTTCAGTAAAAAATGATCCTGTTACTTTTACAATAACACTACCAAAATCTATTTCATAATCCTAAGGTAGATTATGCAATTTCGATAGTGTGAAAAATATTCTTGATTTTTTGGGTTGACCTTTTTTTGAATAATTAACAAATAATGAAATATATACAAAATAATTAACAGATGTTAGTTTACTATTGGATCTAGTTTATTATTGAATTTAGTATATTGTAACTGAAGACTGAAGAGCACATCCCCCGTCAACAATACTCAGTTGTCGTATTACGTAGTAGATATTCCATAGTATCAAGTAAAGGGCGATTCGATAACTTCAGTCTTCTATAATTTACGTAATCGTATATGAGATTACGTAATTCTATATTTTATTCTCCAATAAATTCTCCCCACTGGCGTCCAAGTTTGGCAATAATTCTATAAGCCAATTTATCTATGTTAACATTTGACTCAGATACCACCATGAGTACTTTTTCATAAATTGGAAAACTCATTATCACTACATGTTCCCTTCGTGATGCAGAGTATTTCACATGGCCTAATTCATCATCAAACTTTTTTCTTTTTGCCACTCTAGATGCCAATTCATTGCAAACTGACTTATATTGTTCTTCTGTTAACCTCGGAGTCATTTTTTGTTTATAACCTCCTGCTAATAGATTTCCAAATTCATCCAGTAATCCTGCAAATCTTATTTCGTCTTCTTCAAGTATTTTCTGACATTTTTGTTCATATTCATTTAATTTTATCTCATGCGTCATGATATGATTTTTACTTTGCTTACTGGATTACCATCAAGTACTTCTGTTATTTTTTTAGTCATTTTTCACTGTTTATCTCTTGTAAAAATAAGACTTAAGATCAATTCTTTCTAAAGACTTTGACGACAATCTTATTTTTTTCTTAACTTAAGACCGATTACGGGGAGTATATTGGTGACAGTTACGTTTCTTTCTGATTAATTTCTATGTATTTTCTTGTGTGTTTACTTGAAACATACTTGAACTCATAACTCAGTATGATTTCTTTAAGATATGACAAAAAGTTTCAAATGTGCAGATGTTGGAAAAGACTGCAGCTGGTCAGTTAAATCCGATAATATTGATGATCTAATGAAGCAGATATCTGAACATGCAAGTCACGAGCACAATATACAAGAAATTCCAGAGGATTTGAAGACAAAGGTTATAGCTTCCATTAAAGATGAATAGATAGTTTGTTCATGATGTTATTACAAAAAATATCGTAATGGCCAACTGTTCTACTTTCTTTTTTGTTAATGCTAATTTATTACTAAAAACAATAAATCATTTTTTTCGTAATCTGTAGTTAGATTACGAAATTTATGATGTGTTACGATTATTACTGCTTTATAGTACAAGAAATTATCTAATATGTAATAAAATAACATTATGCTAGTTTAATTTTATCATCACTATTACTGACTGTGAATAACCTCAATATCGATGATATTTTAATAATTGAAGACGCTATACCTCTATCAATTATACTTGGTGAATATTTAAAAAAACTTGGTTACCAAAAAATTCATCATTGTAAGAATGGCACTTTGGGAATACAAAAGTTTCAAGAGCTGAGCAAATCAAATAATGTACCTGTTGTCTTTTTGGACTATTATTTACCAGACATTTCTGCACAGCAGGTCTTAAAGCAAATTCTTGAGATTTATCCTAGTACTGATGTGATAATAGAAACGGTAGCAAATGAAAGTGAAAGTGGTATTAAGAGATTATTCGAACTTGGAGCACGTAGTTATTTTCCAAAA
>JADFLN010000131.1 GCA_022564385.1 Nitrososphaerota archaeon
AAAAAGCAATCAAGATGTTTATCCATTTCAGGGAAAGATTGAAGGTGGTGACATTAGTGTAATTCTAGCACTGGATAACGCACAAGTTGCAACATTAAGTGGAGTCACACAGTATGGACAATGGATGGGAGAGTATTACTTTAAGGAGAATATTTCGGCTCCTGGAGAATATGCAGTTGATGTAATCGCATCATATCTAGGAAAAACAGTATCCAACACATCAGCCATGTTTGTAATAGGCACGGTTCCTAGTGGTGGTTCTGGAAATAATGCACCAATAGCTAACGCAGGGAGTGATACCCCTCTGACTCATCCAAACACCTTACTTTTAGATGGCTCTGGTAGTTCGGATCCTGATGGAGACACTCTAACGTATTCATGGGTTATACAAAGTGGATTAGGCTCTCTTTCAAATGAAAATACTGTAGCCCCTACATACACAACGGCTGGTGCTACAACTGCAATAATTGTACTCACAGTTACAGATGATACAGGAAAATCAAGTACAGATACAGTAACAATTACAGTAACTTAGAATATGGAATATCATTGATCATGCTAAATGTAATGATGTATGTTGGAATTCCAATACTTGCAATAATGAGGATTAGAAAATGAAACCTGTAATAATTATCGCAAAGGCCTCAAGAGATTCAAGAAGCCAACTATCTCATCCTCTACGTAATGCAGCCTGTATGCGTGCATCAGTAATACGATGGAAACTTTATGGCAATAAGATATTGTGTTGGCTTCCTGATATTATTACGCACTTGTAAGATAAAACATGATTCCCATATTGTGATCTTTTATACCTAAAAAGTTGGTTAACCTAGATTTTATCAATTATAGATTACCAGAATTCTTGTTTTCACAATAACCATTCTCTCTTAACTACTCTACACCATTCTCAAATAATGTTCATGCCTCTACGGATTCAACTTAGAGTATTGAAATAAAATAGAAAAAATGAAATTTAATCCAAGTTTTATCTTAGAGAGTTTGCCAAGTCTTGCAGATGTACAATTTTCTCATCCAAAGTTAATCCTGAAAATTCTTCCATTTTAGATTTAAACTCTGCATGTTTTGCATCTCTTTGTTCATCAGTTAGATTTGCATATTCTGCTTTCATTTCCTTAAAGTGAGATTTTATGATTTCTCTGTCTTGCTCAGAAATTGAAGAGAACGCTTGTTTCATTTCCTTGAATTGTGCAAACTTTGCCTCACGTTCTTCTGGAGTCATATCTGCAAACTTTTCCATCATGCCATGATGAGACCATTTACCATAAGTAGAATGATCAAATGTTTTCTCTATAGTTGTGATTTTGAATCCTTGTAATGCATCGATAACATTAATGGTTACTGATTTTGTTCCATCATCGTTTTTAGTCATGCTTACAAGTTTCCAAACAAGGAATTTCTCACCTGCATCATTAACTGCAATTCCTAGACTAGCTTTCTTTGTATCAGGATAGTTGTATGTTGCAACAGATAAGGCAATAGTATTATCCATTTCATCATGTGCGGTTTCTCTAGTTACTACTTTTGAACCTGACAGTTCACCAATCTGAATTTTCATGTGTTTTTTGTGATGTGTGACATCTCCCCATTGGGAATAATCTCCACCTTCAGCCATTGCATATGGTGCAGCAACTGCAAACATCAAAGCAAACACTGCAGCAAATGCTGGAATCATATACTTTGTTTTAGTATTCATGTGAGATCTTTGAGTGATTTTCAACTAAAAAGGCTTGTTATGAAATGGTACATTACAAAACATCCTTCTCAAAAATTACCTTACACATATTACAAATTTATAATATTTTTGTCCATTTTGTGACGAGTAGAAATTTTGGATAAATCTTAAATGTTAAACTTTTCTAGCAAACTCATGGATTCAAAAACTGTAATGTTTTCAGTACTTGCACTAGCTGCAATATTTGCAATGGCACTTCCAATGGATACTGCAGTAGCTCAGACCACTGATGTGTCTCCTGATGGCAAAGGCGAATACAAAGATGGAGATCATGATGGAAAATCTTGTCCATTCAAAAACAAAACAGCATCAGTTGACATTGGTCTGAATATCTAATTTTAACATAAGATAAAATAATTAATTCAATATAGACTAATTATGAATATTTTTCTGTTATCGATTTTTACAATTCTTGTTTTTAGTGGTATTGCATTAACTGAAACTGTATCTGGTATTGCATATTTCCCTCCTCCATTAAAACAAATTAGTGATGGAGTAGATCCTACAAAAGTTACTTGCACTGAAGGATTAGAACTTGTGATAAAACTCTCAAATGGATTGCCTGCATGTGTTAAACCAAAAACTGCAGAAAAATTAATTCAACGTGGTTGGGCTATCCATGAAAAATCTCGAGAAGTAAATCAATTAGAACAAAATATACAAAATCAAATAATTCAAACAATTCCTGCGTCCTCCGGAATTACTGTCAATTTTTATGTAAATGATGATGATTTGAACACTAGTCCAAATGGAATTGACATAGTTTCCACTAGTGGGTTAATTGAAATTACAATTAATGGTGTTATGATAGACGCGCCCAAAAAGATTTGACACTTCTTTTTTCCGTTGTTCTTTTGTTATGTCTTTCATTGCAATATTATTTTAGAAAAAATAGATAACATCAGCTAAACATAAAGTGATATTATTCAAGAACATTTCTTAGCTGACATTATCCCTAATCTAATTGTAAAGTGATACATGAAACAAACAACCAAATACATTGGAATGGCCGCTATTATGGCAATTTTTGCACTAGCAACTATATCTGGAAACATTGGTGAGGCAGACGCTGTAAAGGCTGAAGGAAGCCCAAGCCAAATATCTCCAAAATCCTATGGATCAGCAACTAATGACATAGTATGTGGAGATAGATTATGTAGCACACCTGAAGATAGTCAAGATCCAGTAAACGAAGGAAGAGCACAATAGAAAAGAGTAGAAAAGAAAGACTCTTTTCCATTTTTTTTCAATAATAAAATTAACATTTTGCCAAGTGTCTCATAAGATATTTGAGAACCTTTTAGTGAAAGAAGTAATACTCTACCTTGTTGGTTGAAGACTCAAATTCACTCTCTAAAGTATTCATGGAGTTAGCAGGTGAAAGC
>JADFLN010000132.1 GCA_022564385.1 Nitrososphaerota archaeon
GAATATCTAAAACGTGGAGAATTTATTTTATTGTTTGATTCAGCTGGACGAGAAAATGAAATTGACATGGTTGTAGCTGCAGAATTTGTTACACCAGAACATGTTGCAAGGATGCGTCAACATGCTGGTGGATTATTATGTATTGCAATAGATCATAATTTTGCAACATCACTTGAATTAAGATACATGCATGAAATTCTTGCTGATTCTCCAATTTCAAATAAGGAGATGATTATGGGTTTAGCACCTTACGGTGATTATCCAACTTTTTCATTGTCTGTAAATCATTATAAAACTTATACTGGAATTACTGATCAAGATAGAGCGTTAACAATTAATGAAATGGCGAATATTTTTAATGTTGAAAATAAACAGAAAAAATTTGCTTCATCTTTTAAAACTCCAGGTCATGTTCCTTTATTGATAGCGTCCAAAGGAATGTTAGCTGCACGTCAGGGGCATACTGAAATGTCTGTTTATTTAGCTCAAATTGCAGGATTGACTCCAGTTACTGCAATTTGTGAAATGATGGATGCTGAAACATATGCTGCATTATCTGTAGATAAAGCAGAAAAATTTGCAAAACAAAATGGGTTCCCATTAATTGATGGGAAAGAACTTTTAGAATACGCCAAGGTGCATTAATTTTGAATATTGCTATAGTGGTTTCGGAATTCAATGAGGAAGTGACATCTAGGATGCTTTCTGTAGCTCAAGAAAAAGCAAATTCAATGAAATTAAAAATAGTCTATACCTGTAATGTTCCTGGCGTTTTTGATATGCCTATCATTGTAGATGCATTATTGAAGAAAAAAGATGTTGATGGCGTAATTACTCTAGGTGCGATAATTAAGGGCCAAACAAAACATGATGAGGTGATCTCTCATTCTATTGCAAAATCCTTTACTGATTTGTCCATAAAATACCAAAAACCTGTTTCTCTAGGAATATCTGGTCCTGGAATGCAAGAAAGACATGCTTATGCTAGAATAAGACCTGTTGCAGAGCATGCAGTTGAAGCCGTTGTTAAAATCTCTAAAGAATTGCAAAGGATCCAAAAATGATTCAACTTAGCATATTGAAAATTAGCGGATATGGTCCTTGGACATTGACATTAGGAAGTGACAGAGAGCATGAACTCCAAATGCTTCAAGCATCGCTTTACAAAGAAGTGCAGAAACTATTCTCTGAAAAAAATTGTCTAGTTTTTCTTAATAGAGCAGATGAATTTTTTATAGTTTCAAATGGACTTGAGTTAGAAGATCACATTCAAATCCAAAAAGCACTGGAAAAATTATTTGATATACGTTTAACTATTTCTATCGGTTACGGAAAATCTCCATTTGAAGCAAACTTAAAGGCATATGAAGGAAAGAAAAATGAAACCATACTAGATAAAGAACATAATATTTTTGGTTTTGTTAATGGTAAATCTAACTCAAAAGTTTCAATTATGCATCTAGATATAGATGATCTTACTAGAAAAAGACAAACTAGCTCCCCTTATGAAATTTCATTAATGATTTTTGAGCTATTTGCAAAGATGTCAAAATTTTTTCTGGAAAAAAATTCTCTTACATTTTTTATGGGTGGTGATAACTTTATGATAATTGCAAGTGATGATGCAAAAAATTCTGCACAGAATTTTATTGATATTATAAAAAATGATGATAAAATTTCTTTGAATTGTGGAATTGGAAACGGATACACTGCTCGAGAAGCAGTAAAACTGGCCACACAATCTCTTGACACTATACGAAAAATTCGAGATTCAGGAAAGGAAAAACCTGAAGTTTATGAATTATCATGTTAATCAAAAATCTAAGTATTTTATCAGGTCAAGAATTAAATTTTGTTTCAAATACTAATATCAAAATTCAGAATAACATATTTAAAAAAATTCAACCAAATATTAGGCCAAGTGTTAAAGAAGAATCTATAGATTGTGAAGGTCTTCTATTAATTCCAGGATTCATTAATGCTCATACACACATAGGAGATTCTATTGGAAAAGATGTTTTCTTAAACAATTCTGTTGATAAACGAATTCATCCCGTATTCGGAGTCAAATCTAAAATTCTAAAAAACACTTCTCAAGAAAATCTAGCTAATTTTATGAAAAGCACATGTCATTCAATGATCAAAAAAGGAATCACTACATTTGTTGATTTTAGAGAAGGTGGACTTAATGGTGTCGCTTTACTCAAAAAAGTATTATCCAATGTTCCTTTGCGTTCAATTATTCTAGGTAGAGTGGAATTTTATCAAAAACCTAATGAAATCAGAAAAAACCTGCCTTTTCCTAGCGAAAAAATCAAAGATCTTAGTAAGCTCCTCAAAAAATGTGATGGAATTGGTATAAGTGGTGCAAATGAGAATAGTACATCAGTACTAAATTATTATTCAAAAACAACAAAACTTAGAGTCATACATTCTTCTGAAACGAAACAGAGTGTTTCTACATCAAAAAAAATTACTAAAAAATCTGAAACAGTTAGGGCCTTATTTCTTAAACCTCATTTTTTGATTCATATGACTTTTGCCTCAAAAAGTGATCTCAGTGTTGTAGCAAAGAGAACTAGAGGAATTGTAATCTGCCCCAGGGCTAATTCGTCTTTAGCTGAGGGAATTCCAGACATAGAATTAATGCAAAAGGCAGGATGTACATTAGCTTTAGGTACGGATAATGTGATGATAAATTCCCCTGACATGTTTAGAGAAATGGATTTTCTTTGGAAAGTAACTATGGGGATTCATAAAAAAAGAATTGATCCAAAAGAAATTCTTAAAATGGCTACAGTTAACGGAGGAAAAATTTTAAAAAAAAATATTGGAGTAATTGAAATTGGAAAAATTGCTGATTGTATTTTTCTTGACAAACATGCGTTAGATTTAGAACCAATGCATAATCCACATGCATCAATTGTTCATCGTGCATCAGAATCTACAATTAAAGCAGTAATGATTGGAGGTAAAATCATACATGGAAAAATCTAAACCTTATGTAATTCTAAGTGCAGCAACATCAATTGATGGAAAAATTGCTACAAAAATTGGCGATTCAAATTTATCTTCAAAACAAGATAGAGTAAGACTTCATAAACTAAGATCTAAAGTGGATGCAATTCTTGT
>JADFLN010000133.1 GCA_022564385.1 Nitrososphaerota archaeon
AAATTATCCATTATACCTTCTGATAAAAAATTCTTAGTAGAAAGAAAATCTGTTAAAGGAACAAGTACACACCCTCCGGGGCAAATGTTTAGTTAACAAGAATTTTACACATCTGTGATATTAGTAGTTGAATAAGCATACAATGTATGCGTAATATGGCACAATACAGCATATTTCTTGAAATACTATCATTGGAGAAAATTTTTCATGGAATCTAGATGTATTACAATCTTTGAGAATTCTTGTAAAACTAAATCAACTTTCAAATCATTTCTTTATTTTCTTGATACATACCTCAAGTGGTCAAAATACAATTATGAATCTCTATTAGAATTGGAATCAACTGAACTAGAGAATAGACTTCAAGATTATGTGATGTATTTGAAAAGGCGTGTTGATGATGGTCAATTAAGTCCTAACACAATACCCGATATACTAACTGCAATTTTCAAATTCCTAAAATGTAATCGAAAGAAATTCGATAGAGATGTAATCACTCAGCTATACCCTGATAAAATAAAGTTAGGAGGTGATAGGGCAATTACTGATGATGAGATTCGGCAATTACTGAGTTTTGCAGATATTAGAGATACTGCAATAATTCATCTGGTTTCTGCAACAGGAGCTAGACCTGAAGCAATTTCAGAATTGAAAATGAAACATGTTGAAAAGTTAGAAGATGGTTTTACTAAATTGATACTTTATGCAGATGATTTCAAACATGAAACGATTACATTTCTTCATCCAGAAGCTACTCATGCGTATAATCAATACATAGCATGGAGGAAGAGAAAAGGCGACAAAATCACCGATCAAAGTTATCTCTTTTCAACCATCACAAACGAGAAAAAAAATCCATCAAGTAGGCTCAATGTGGGAAATATGCAATGTACAATGCACAGATTATTTCAAAAAGCAGGGATTGTTAGAACTAAGAAAGGAAGGCGATATGATTTAGCCACATTTACAGGATTCAGAAAACGATTCAATACTAGGCTCGAAATGAATTCTGAAATTTCTTTGAGTGTTATTCAATGTTTGATGGATCATACAGGTTACCTCTCTAGGAATTACAGAAAACCAACAGAAGAAGAATTACTAAATGAATACAAAAAAGGTGTAAACTCTTTGATGATTTCAAATGAATGGAAGTTAAAACAAGAGTTAGAAGAAAAGAAGAAAGAAAACATTGTTGAGAAAGACAAACGGATATCTGTTTTAGAATCTACATTAAAGAAACAAGAGATAATGCTTAACGAATTAATGAAGAAACTGTAATTTTTTCTCTAGAGAACTCTGTCCCTACAAATGGGTCTAGATTTTCAAAGTAATGATGAAGAAGCGAGATAGCTATTCCATATTTTTCACCTTGAAATCTCTCATGAAGATTATGACAAAGCGTCTGTAAAAAATCTCCTAATAATCTAACATTTTCTTCTGCCAAATTAATTTTATTTCTATTATCTCCAAAAAGACCTGCTTGTACTATTAACATTAATCGTGAAATCCATGATAGTGATAATGTAATGAGTGTAATACTTGCAATGTAGAAATGATCATCATCATTATTCATCTTTGATTTTTTCTTTCCCATTGTTTTTCTGTATAGTTTAATTATATCTTTGATTTCTTGGTTTATTTCTGTCTGAGTTAATCTCTCAACTTTTGGTTTTCCACTTTTTGTAAGTCCTATTGTAACAAAACTTTCATTTCCCCCTTTAACTATCTCTTCATCTATGACATAACCTAATGGTTTGTAACCTCTTATTTTTTCACGAGCTAATCGTTTCTTGTATATCATATCATCAAGAATTTTTGTGACTTGTCTGCTTTGACAAATTCTATGATTTACCATCTGGTCTTCAATCTGTTTTCTTGTTAGTATCCCATCTTCCGATAATGCAATAAAATGAAATACAGCAAAAAAATACTTCTCTAATGAAAACGTAGTTTTTTGCTCTTTTTTCATGCCTATCATGGCATAAATGTGCTAGTTTTCTTATAAAAGATTTGCTAAATTAATTTTGTATAATGAATAGTAATCAGTCAAAGAGTCTAGCAACGTGTGTTAGACTATCAAGAGTCACAAGGAATCTTCTTGCAAAACAAGGATCAAAGGATCAAACGTTTGATGACATCATCAATCAATTGATGACGAGTCAAGTAAAAGATTCACATGTGGTAATTGATGGTGAAAGTGGGGGTAATTCTCTATGAGTAACCCCGATTCTTTTTCTAATGATGATGGGTCTGAGTATGTTACAGATGAAGAAAGAGAATATGTCCTAAAGAAATGGGAGGAAGAAAATAAAAATCATGTTTGTCCATCTTGTAGTTTTAAACTAGGATTACATTCTGCCAAACAAATTATTGGTTGTGCGATAAAAGATATTCGTTCAGTTTTAGGAGTTGAAAACAAGTAGTGAGAATCGCAGGTGAGTGCGACTCAATCACGTACTATAATCATAATATTCATTTAAGCATAGATAAACATTGTTTTTCTTTCAATTATTCAGATATTGATTATGCTGTGCATAATGAGTATACAGTGTCTTTGTTTTGTGATGGAGGAAATGAAAAATGAAGTTTCTCAAAGACTATTCAAAGAATCTAAAATCAAAATGTTGTGATCATATTCTAATTGTTTTAGAAGAAAAGAATGGTTGGATTATTCAAAAGTGTATCAAGTGTTTCAGAATTTCTGAAAGTCAGGCGTTTTAATCATGAGCCAAACTATACTTCAGACCTGTATCTCTGCTCTTACGCAAAGTAACTTTGAGAATTATGTAAAATCTGCAAAGGCAACAAAGGTGATTGTAGATGAGAAAGGCGATATTCACAAAGGAGTCACATATTGGAGTCAGGCTCAATTTGAGGGATTTGTGCTTCCTGCTCAAGGTCAGGCTAAATTATACTGTAAAAAATGGATTTCATACGGTTGTAACAATATCAAACAACACCCAAGAGGAAAACACTATGCAGAACATGAACAGAAAACTTGTAAAATTGCTCATTGTCCAAAATGTTTTGTATCGTGGATTAATCGACAAGCAAACAGAAGCACAAGAAGATTTGTA
>JADFLN010000134.1 GCA_022564385.1 Nitrososphaerota archaeon
AACAAATTGAATTACAGATTAACCGATGAGTTAATCAACCAAAAATTCTGAATCTAGTTTGTTGAAATCAATATTCATTACTGGAACAGATACTGATGTTGGAAAAACATACATCACAGCGGGTCTGGCAGTAACATTTCGTAAGATGGAAATTGATGTTGGGGTGATGAAACCTTTTGCAGCCGGAAAAGCTGAAAAAAAAGGTTACAAATCTAAAGATATTGTAATAATATCTAAAGCAGCAAAAGCATGTGATCCTGAAAAATTAGTAAATCCTCAATTCTTCAAAATTTCTGCATCTCCATACACAGCATGGAAAACTTTGAAGACAAAACCAAAAGTTTCTACGATATTATCTAGTTTCAAAAAACTCACAAAACTTCATGACATGATTCTTGTTGAAGGCATAGGTGGAATAATGACTCCAATTTTGAAAGACTATTACGTCACAAATCTAATTAAAGCGATGAAAATTCCTGCAGTAATTGTAACAAGAAGTAAGATTGGAACAGTTAATCATACTATAATGACTTGCAAAATGTGTGAAAAATACAAAATTCCAGTTAAAGGAATTATAATTAATAATTTTGATGATGGTTATCCTGTAAAAGAACTAAAACGAGACTTGGAAAATCTTACTGGAATCAAAGTTTTAGGCTCTATCCCATTCATTAAAGACCTAAGTGAAGCTTCTTTGTATCGTATCTTCAAAAAGAATATGGATTTTAAATCTCTGTTAAAATAATTTATTTTCTTTTATTTCTATTCTACTTTTAGAATCTAAGGTATTTCAGTGTCTGAGCAATTGTTAATGTAATACTCATGAAATTCCATATGCAAAGAATCTTTCATTAAACTATGTTCATCTGAATCACTAAAGTCTAACATTTCGTCACAATTCAACTCACCCCAAGGCGTTTCATCCGAATTAGAATTATCTCCTGCAATAATTGCTAGTATAGCTCCGAGACTTAGAGCTACAACAATTATTCCGATTGGCCTCACAATGATACTTGAATGATACCTTCTTTATATCCGTAAAATTTTGAATTTGTTTTGTCCTTCTACATTAACAAACTGTGCAATATCAAAGATAATCTTTGAAAATGTTTGATTATATTTTTCTATAATGTATGATCTATTTTCAAAATCAAGTTCTTGCGACAAAACTAACCAGACATTCTGTTTTTCTGGCTGTATTTTATATAACTCCATTAATTTCTGCTCAATTTTCTTTTTGTCATTTGTTTTTGGAATACATATGAGCAGAGTTTTTTTAGGATCTTTTTCTAATGTTTTCAAATCTGGGATAACAATATCTATCTCTACTCCATCGTATTGTATCTTCCTTTGACTAGTTAACAACGCATTGGTAAGAAGAAAATGTAGTAATCCAATCGCTAAAATCCCTACACTTTCATCTCTCTTTCCTAGTGTGATGATTTTATCATAACAATTTATAATCACATCATCAATGATTTCTGAGAATTTTTCATCGGATATTAATTTTTGAATTTTTTTGTCTGACTTTGACAAATAGTTAAACAAATAATCTTTGATTGGATTAGGCTCTTCTTGCATTATTCTATTTTGCTGGGAATTTTACCCATATTCAAATTTAATGTTAAGTTTCTTCAGATAATTTACTCATTAAAGACGTAACGTCTTTCGCCTCTAGTCTCTTTTTCAGTTCTTACATCTATTAAGACAAATTCTTTCTTTGTGTACACCATTGATTCATCAATGGATAGTTTGTTCTCATGTAGTTTTTCGTATTCATCCCATGTTAGTCTTTTTCTTTGACCAATCTCTTCCTCCAAATTCATGTCTTTTACAATTTCTTTGTATTCTGGTTGAATGACTCCACTGAATACCATTGCACTAGCACCACTACCATATGATCCAAATCCAACTCTTTTTCCTTCCAAATCAATTCCTTTTCTATATTCAAATTCTAAACTACTTCTAAATCCCAAGTATAGTGATGCAGTATACAGATTCCCAATCATGGTGGATGCAATAAGTGAACTTGCAAGTTTTGCTTCGTATATCTCTTGAAATTCTGGAGTTTTTGTAAACAGTTTGGTAAATTCATGGTCTTTTGCCATAAATTCTGCATCTTTTAATACTGATTCAATTGTTCCACGTGGGTCTTTTGGTTCTGGTTCATCAACTCCTATTTCCTGTAAAATTTTTTTCCACCGTGGTAGTTGACGCCATTCATGTCTAACCATATATGCCAAGGCCTTCTTTCCCATGTTACTATATGGTAAGTGCATGTTGATGTAATCCATATGATCTAATATTGTTTCTCCAGGTTCAATCTTGATTAGTCCTGTTGAAACTACTTTTTTCTTGTATGCATCTAGCGCTTTTCTCACCTGAATCATGTAAAGCATGTTAGAATATTGACCATGGACAATAGGTGTCTCTTTCCCAAAAGGTCTGTAAAAATCATATTCATCTTTAATTGATGTAGCTGTAACTTTAGGATCAAATGTCATCAATCTTGGGTTGTCATTGAGAAGCATTACTACTGCTCCTGCTCCTTGTGTCATCTCACCACTAGAACCCAGATCATATTTTGCAATATCTGATACTACTACAAGTGCAGCCTTTTCATCTGCTTCACCAGCTCTTATCCAGTTTGCATTATCATAAAGTGCATACGAACCACTAACACAAGCAAATTTGGTTTCAATACCTCCACAGTGCTCAAATGAACCTTGACCATAAACCTGCTCTAGCATACCAATGACATAAGAGTTCATTGCCTTTGATTCATCAAATGCTGATTCAGTTGAAACGTATAATCTCCCAATATCCTCTGGGGATAGTTTGTTTCTTTGCATAATTTTTAAACATGCGTTTGCTGCAAGACATGCTGGATCTTGATTAGCATCAACAATTGCCATTTGAGAAATTCCAAGACCTTTTTGTAATTTTACTGGGTCTAAACCTCTAGCTTTTGCAAAATCAGATGCGTCAATAAACAGTCTAGGGATGTATATTGCAATGTCATCTATTCCAACTGCCATAAACCTCGCTTCGGTAGTTCATTAATA
>JADFLN010000135.1 GCA_022564385.1 Nitrososphaerota archaeon
ATTATCCCCAAGAAAGGTTCAAGCCTCTTAAAATTCACCAAGAGTCTTGAAATAAAACACAGACCCTTGAAGAACAATCATGTTCAGCCAACTTTCACTAAACGATACTTGGTCTGTAAGACTATACCTACTGAATTTACCAAAATGGCAATGTATTATCAAACAAAATTCCACAGTGCCTATTACTCAATCAGTGGTATATGAAATATGAATCAAAGATTTAGTATTCTGTATCATTTAGGAATACTTGACTTTAATTGTGATCAAGTATTAGATGAGGATTTTAGTTAAATACTCCACTCTTTTTGTTTTCATGTGTAGCCAACTCTCGCTAAACGACTCTTGGGCTGTCAACCTATGTTAATCGAAAAATGGTTCAAGATTCTACGGATTCAAAAACCAAATTGATATTTTATAATTTAGATTAAATAATACGAAAAATAATTCAGCGCGTGGTAAGTCAACCAATTTGGATTGTAATTGTGATTATAGTGTTCTTTGTAGGAATTGGTGCAAGTTATGCTCATTTTGCAAATACTTATGATCCAATGTCTATGAAATTTCAAAATCAAGAATTATTTGATCAGATGATGTTCAATAACCCTAGAATGTCACAGCAATGGATGGATTCAGACATGATGAATCAACAACAAATGATAGACATAATGATGCAAAATCCACAACAGATGCAACAAATGATTATGGTTAACATGCAAGATGCTGATCAAATGCAAATGATGGAAGATATGATGGACGACATGATGAATAGAATGCAAACTGATCCTGAACTAGAACAAGCAATGATGAAGCACATGGCAAACATGAAAGCATCTAGAGATGCCATGATGGGTTCTGGAATGAATCAAGGTATGATGGACAATAACATGATGATGGATGGTAATTTGCAAGTTGATTCAATGTTAAAAGTTCATCCTGAAAAAATGAGAACTGCAGCTATACTTCCAGAAACTGCAAATGGACCTCAAATTGATTATTCTAAGGGATATTTGGTTGAAGAAATCAAAGATGGATTATACTGGGTTACTGATGGTGCTTACCAAGCAATGTTTCTAACAACGGGTCAAGGAGTTATTGTAGTTGATGCTCCACCATCAATTGGAGAAAACTATCTCAAAGCCATTGCAGAAGTAACTGATGAACCAATTACTCATGTAATTTACAGTCATACTCACAATGATCATGTTGGCTCAATTAGCATGTTCCCTGATGATGCAATTTACATTTCACATCAAGAAGTAGCAGATACACTTGCAAAAAGAAATGATCCAAACAGACCAATACCATCTGTAACATTTGAAGACAAATACACACTTGAAGTTGGAACTCAAATATTGGAATTAGAATATTCTGGACCAATGCACGAATCAGGAAATATTTTCATTTATGCTCCACAACAAAAAGTTCTGATGTTAGTTGATGTGGTATTTCCAGGATGGACTCCATTCAAAGATTTAGCAATGGCACAAGATGTTTTAGAATTTCTTGCAGCACATGATAAAATTCTAGAATACGATTTTGATACTTTCATTGGAGGACATCTAACACGTTTAGGAACTGTTGAGGATGTTAAAATTCAAAAAGAATACTTTCAAGATATACAAACCAGTGCAGGTAAAGCCAACCAAGAAGTGTCTTTTATGGCAATAGGACAAGAAGTTGGATTCTCTAATCCTTGGTTAGTCTTTCAAATCTATGCAGATACTATAACACAGCAATGTACTGATGAAGTAGTTCCAAAGTGGATTGACAGACTTGGTGGTGTTGATTTGTTTACTTATGATCATTGTTGGAAGATTTCAGAATCTCAAAGAATTGATTAGTTACTCTTCTTTTTAATTTCATGCCTATTTGGTACCAATATAATCACCAAAACCAATTCTAGTCTTATAGGAATTGAATCTAATCTTGAATACAAATTCCCATTCTAACAAAAATAAAATTCATAAAGTACGTACAATTTAGGCAGTAATTTTCGAAATATACATTAGAACACCATGTTTTTCTGATCTGTGGATAAACGAATCACAGCAGCAATCATTGCAGGAATTGTAATTCAGTATCGCCAAACTTGAAAATAATCTCTAGCATTTAATTAACTAATTCACATTTTAAAAATATGATTTTTCCAATTATATTTTCAATTTTATTTATTTTAGCATCAACGTCTATGGTGTATGCAGAAGATTATGTTGTAGATATTCCATTTGGTGCCTATAATCCAGAATTGAATACGCCTACAGAAGTCTGGTATGATCCTACTATCATTAACGTCCAAGTTGGAGATACAATAACATGGCTAAACGATGACAAAGAGGGTCATACTGTAACAAGTGGACAAAGTGCTGGAAGATTTGGTTGGATGAGTGAGAAAGAAGGTGGTTTTGGAAAACCAAATGGAATTTTTGATAGTGGAAGATTTATGCCAAATGATTCTTGGACATATACATTCGAGAATGCTGGTACTTTTTCATATTTTTGTACATTTCATCCTTGGATGGAAGGAATAGTAAATGTGGAACAAACAATACCTGACTATCCTCATGATGCAGCTGGCAATAAAATTGAAATGTTTCCAGTAATACAATATACTCCAGACAAATTAATAGAGTTTGATATTACTTGGGAGCCAAATGTTATCAAAACTTTTGAAAAAATTCAATTCATCTATCAGACATATGATGCATTAACAAATTCAAATCTAGACAAAATGAAATATGAAATGATAATAACTCAAAACGGCATAGAATTATTTCGAGATTCAGGATTAACTCAAATTGGTGGTGATTATAGAAATTTCATCTTTGAGACTTCAGGTCCAATAGAAATAAGATTTCAAAATATTGTGAGTGGTGGAACTTCAGGTATAGAAAGTACTGTAAGGGAAGCTGTTAATAATCCAATATTTCGTACAGTCGTATTTACTACGATAGTATATGATAATCCAGAAAAAACCTCAACAACTGAGATAGTTATACAGCCTGCACGA
Organism: Nitrososphaerota archaeon; assembly: GCA_022564385.1. Classification (GTDB taxonomy): domain Archaea; phylum Thermoproteota; class Nitrososphaeria; order Nitrososphaerales; family Nitrosopumilaceae; genus Nitrosopumilus. The sequence goes on from JADFLN010000135.1 coordinate 3,008, forward strand.
AGAATGGATATCTATTACGAATTTTTAGTTGC
>JADFLN010000001.1:0-9364 GCA_022564385.1 Nitrososphaerota archaeon
ATCTAAACCTTATGTAATTCTAAGTGCAGCAACATCAATTGATGGAAAAATTGCTACAAAAATTGGCGATTCAAATTTATCTTCAAAACAAGATAGAGTAAGACTTCATAAACTAAGATCTAAAGTAGATGCAATTCTTGTTGGAAAAAATACAGTTTCACGAGATAATCCTTTGTTAACTGTACGATATACTAAAGGAAAAAATCCAATTAGAATAATTTTAGATTCAAAGGGTACTATATCTAGAAAATCAAAAATACTACAAACAAGTAACAAAATTCCAACAATCATTGTTGTATCAAAAAAAATCAGTAAATCTAACTTTGGTAAACTACGCAAATTTCCTGTGGAAGTAATTGTTACTGGAAAAAATTCTGTAAATTTAAAATTATTACTAAAAAAACTTTTAGATAAAAAAATTAAAACAATTCTTGTTGAAGGTGGAGGAACTATAAACTGGGAATTTATTAAACATAATCTTTTTGATGAATTGATTATTACAATATCTCCATTTTTAATTGGAGGAAATGATGCTATCTCTTTTGTTCAGGGACCTGGATTTGAAAAAATTTCCAACTCACCTAACCTTCATCTTAAATCAATCAAAAGGCTCAAAAATCATCTTGTTTTGCATTATGTTAAGGTGTAAGTTATATACCTAATTTAAAATAAAATTACAAGAAATTGGCAGTAAAAAAGAAAGCTACAGCAAAGAAAAAAACTACAAAAAAGATTGCTACAGCAAAGAAAAAAACTACAAAAAAGAAGGTTACTAAATCAAAAACAAAAAAATTACCATTCGGTGGATATGCAATTAATTTTGCAGGTCGTACAGAAACTGTAGAACAAGTTTTTGGAAATAAACCCATTCCACCAAGTGAAATGACCAAAAGAATTTGGAAGTTTGTAAAATCAAATAACCTTGCTAATCGTTAAACCAACTTGTTAACGAAAAGCCGTTAACTAATTTTATCTTTTAATTATTTCTCTTAAAATAAATTAAACAATTCTTAAATTTTTACTTGTAAAAAATTTATTCTACGTAGTGATGATGTGTAAGATTGTCATAAAATCTAACTGATTTGATGTTTACAAATTCTAACATTCCATATCTTGATAATTCTCTTCCGTATCCACTATGTTTTATTCCTCCAAATGGAATTCTTGGATCTGAAATTACTACATTGTTAACACTAACAATTCCTGATTCAATTTGTCTAGACATTTTATCTGCTTTTGCAAGATCTTTTGTCCAAATACTTGCACCTAAACCAAATTCAACATCATTAGCTAATTTTATTACTTCACTTTCATTTTCTACGATTGTAATTGGTGCTACTGGTCCAAATGTTTCTTCCTTCGCAATTCTCATATTTGGTTTAACATTTGTAAGAATTGTTGGTTTGTAGAAAAATCCTTTACCATCAATCTCAGAACCTCCCAAAAGGATTTCAGCACCTTTCTCTTTTGCATCTTCTACAATTCCTGAAATTGTTACTAGACCCTCTTTATTTGAAATTGGCCCGATATCTGTTTCCATAGATGTTGGATCTCCAATTTTAAGTTGAGACGCTTTTTTAATAAATAACTCAACGAATTCTTTTGCAATATTTTTTCCAATAAAAAATCTCTTTGAGGCTATACAACTTTGACCACAATTGATGAATCTACCTTTCACTGCCCCCTCTACTGCTTTTTCAATAATTGCATCATCTAATACTATGAAAGGATCACTTCCACCTAATTCTAATACGCATTTTTTTAAATGCCTTGCAGCTCTTTCACCTACCTTTGCTCCTGCACTAGTACTTCCAGTAAAAGTTACAGCATTGATATCAGAATCAATAAGGTGATTTGCAACATCTACGCTTCCTATCACTGTTTGAAAAATTCCATCTGGAACACCTGATTCAGTAAACGCTTTTTCAATTTCAATTCCTGATTGTAGTGTTATTCTAGATGGTTTCATTACAATAACATTTCCTCCCATTAAACATGGGGCTGCAAATCTTAATGCTTGCCAATAAGGAAAATTCCAAGGCATTATAGAACCAATTACTCCTAATGGTTCAAAAGTTAGAAAACTCTTTCTTGCATCTGTGTTTAATACTTCATCAGCAAGAAAACTGTCACCATGATCAGCATAAAATTCTAATGCCCAAGCACATTTTTCAACTTCCCCAATTGATTCTTTAATTGGTTTACCCATTTCATTTGTTTCAACTTTTGCAAGTTTCATTTTATTTTTCTTTAGATATTCTACTAAATTGTAAATGTAACTTCTACGTTTTTCATAATCTTTTTTCCATTCTGGATATGCTCTTCTAGCTTTTCCTACTAATTCAAACACTTTATTTTTATCCATTGCAGAAAATGTTGTAATGTCTTCACCAGTAGCTGGATTTACTGTTGTGATTTGAGTCAAGGATATTTCATCCATTTCCACTATATTTAATCTAGTTCCATTTTCAGTTTAATTAGAATATTTGCTGCATATCCTTTCTCATTTCATCAATTTTCTTTGAATATGCTTTTTTAGATTTATCATTCTTTTTTAGATTTAGAACATTTCCACACGTTGGGCATTTGAACATACCATCAAGTGCTAACTCAAATGTCACTCTTGGACAATCTTCATTACCACAATGATAAAAGTCTGAAGCATTTTCATAATCTAATCTTTGTTGTAATCTATCTGTAATTTTCTTTTTTTGATTCTCAATAAAATGTTCAACTTCATCTCTTCTGGTTCTCCATCTGTAGACAAACCACCCTTTTCTTTCATCTTTTACTCTAATTCCAGTAATGAGAGATTTTCCAAATAAATCATACAATACTTTTCTTACCATGTTGATTCTAAGACCTGTAGAACTTGCAATTTCTTCGTCAGTTGCATCTTCAGCTTTTAGTAGTGATCTGGCTACTTTGAGGTATTCATCTCCTCCAATCATTGAAGATATTCTAACAAAAGGATCTTCGTATTTGTCTATCAACCTTGATCCCTAAAAATTTTCTACTATTAATCCCTTGTTTCTTTTACTTGCACATTTTTGCCCTTTTTTGTGGGTATTATCTTTCTTATTGCATCGGGAAACACTTTCTCAAATTGTTTACCTTTTTGAATACGATCCAAAAGTATTGCTAATGCACTAATCTCTGAGTGAGGTTGATTTCCAACTCCTACATTATAATCTGCTAATTCATAAATTTCCCTAGGTACTTTTTCAGCACCTACAACAACTAACAGATTTTCTTCTTTACGAAGTTTTTCTTGTACATCATCAATACATTCTCCATACATTGTAAGATGCACAATTCGAAAGTTTTCCTCCTTTTTCTTTTTTATAATGGATTTCCATTTATCAATAAACTCAACCACAAAATTTCCGCCCCACGTTTTATTGATCTTTTCTAGAGATTCTTTGATTTCAGGATTAACTTCAGTCATAAAAATTCGCTTTGCCCCAAACGCCCTTGAAACTAGTGCAACATGTGTTGTAACTCTATCATCTCTTACAAGACGTTGTCCTATTCTAACTACCTCAATTACCAAATATTTTTTCAGCTCCTTCCAAATCATTTTTCTCAAATTTAGGTGAGTTCTGACTTTTCATAATATCTCTGATTAATTCTTTAAGTTGGTCAATATTTTTTCCTGTTTTTGCAGAAACTGAAATCCATTTTTTATTTTCAGTTAAGTTAAGTATATCGACTCTATGTTCAATATCTTCACTTTTCAACAAATCCACCTTGTTTAATACATAGATCATGCTGTCTTTTTCAATTTCTAACTCACTTAACGTTTTCATGCAACTTGAAAATTTCTTTCTTAACTCAACTAATGAATTGCTAATGTCAATTACAACAATTATGATATCTGTGTGTTTTAATTCTTCTAATGTTGATTTGAATGCATCTATCATATATGCAGGTAATTTACTGATAAAACCAACTGTATCTGAGATTAAAAATGGTTCTTGATCAATTGTTATCCTTCGTATAGTTGTTGAAAGTGTTGTAAACAGTTCTTCACTTTCAGCTTTTGTTTCTCCTGTCATTTTGTTAAACAATGTTGTTTTCCCTGATGAAGTATATCCTGCTAGTGAAATTATCTTGAATCCCATTCTCTTCCTTCCTTGTCTATGAAGCTCTCTTTGTTTTCCAGCCTTTTTTAATTTAGTTCTGACTGTCTGCATTCTGTGTTTGATATCATTATAGTAAACATCAACCTCAAATTTTCCTATCCCCATAAATCCTGGTTGCTCTCCCATGGTTGAAAGACGAACTTTTTCTTTCGCTCTGGACTTCTCATATCTTAATTGTGCTAATTTTACTTGTAATTTTGATTCTGCACTTGATGCTCTACTTTCAAAAATTTCAAGAATTAACGCTTCTCTATCTAAAATTTCTCTATGTAAACTAGACGCAAGATTATAGTTCTGGCTTGGTTTTAAAATTTCATCAAATATAATTACATCTGGTCTGAGTTTTTCTGATAATTCTTCTAGTTTTTCTAAAACTCCACCACTAATTCCATATTTTCGTTTATCTAGAACTTTTGGTGTAAGTGTATGAACTATGTGATATCCTGCGGAATCACACAATCCTTTGGCCTCAGTAATTATATCCTCTTTATCGTATGTGATTAAAATTGCCGACTTCATTTTTATTCAATATTTTTAGTATAATTCAAGTTAAAGATTCTACCTGTTTTGATAAATCATTCAGTTTTTTTTAATGTTTTTTCTATATTCATATTCAGCACAATTTCTGCTATATCACTAGCATATTCAGAAACTCTTCTAATATTCTCAGTCATTCTTCTAATTCTGTATACTTCCTCTTCATCTGTTAGTGATTTTGAAGCATCTCTAACTTTTTTCTCATATTTGGAAATTTCATTTGTTTTTTCAATGGTTTTTTCTGCCTGTGCATAATCTTCTTTGAATAATGCCAAACAAGAATCATCTAAAACTGATAAACAAAATTCATTCATATCTTGGAGTTTTTCTAAAATCTCTTTCTTGACTGGTTTCTTGAATTCGAGAAGATCTTTTGCAATAAATGCTGCATGATCTCCTGCTCGCTCTATATTTTTTACAATTAATCTATATCCGAGGCAAATTCTAGCATTTCTAAAACCCATCTCTTTTAGCATATGTTCATTTTGTATTGCTATCTTTAACTGACGAATAATATAAAATCCAAATCTATCTACTTCGTCATCAGTATTGATTACTTCTTGAGCTAGTTCTAAATTATTTTCCTTTACTGCTAAAATCGCATCACTAGACATTGATTTAGCTAAGTGTATCATTCTTTTGAATGCCCCATCAACTGATAATTCTAGTAAATTGACAAGAACCTGTACTGTAATTCCTCCACTTGAGTCAGAAATAATTTCAGAACCCATTAACATTCGTTTAACGGCTTCTTTTACAGTTTTTCTTTGATTGGGACTTAATCTACCATTTTTTGGTTTAACATTAATCGTTTTGAATCCCAAAAAATACAGCGAAATTAATTTTCTAACAATAGGAGGCCCCTCTTCCTCAATACCAATCTCTATGGTTGCATCTTCTTTTTTCTGTATCTTGGATTCAAATTTTGGTGGATAAAGTTCTAATGTTGATGATCCTTTTCTGATCATTCGAATCTGATCTCCTTTTTTAAGACCCAATTCAATTACCCATGGTTTTGGTAATGAAACTATGTATGATGATTTTCCTGTAAATTGAATTTTTCTTGTCTCACCTCTTTCTTCCATAATCTAAAGAGAAAAAACTAATCTATATAGTTTAAGATTCATAATATAGTTTAACACTGAACTAATATTTAGAAAAGTTCACCAAAGTATATGGATCAAATTTTAAAGCTACAGTATACGCTTGATGCCTTATTTGGAAATGGTGTATCCAAATATCTACCTAAAGATGTTGAAATGACTTTTTCACGAAAAACTGGAAGAATAAGAACTGTTTCACATAAAGGAAAATTATTATGTACTTTGAGAATTGATGGTGGTTTAGCAATTAGTCCTTATTTCGCTCAAATTTTACTAAAAAGTAAAACATTCAAAGAAAATTGTGTTGAGATAAATAAAGATGCTGCTCCATTTGTTAAGGACGGAAGATCTGTATTTTGTAAGCATGTAGTATGGTGTGGAAAAAAAGTACGTATCTCTGCTGATACTCCAGTATTATTCAAAAATAAAGTCATTGCAGTTGGTAAGGCTGTTCTATCATGTGAGATGATTTTAGATTTTGATAGGGGTGTAGCAATTAAGGTTAGAGATAGTTTAAAAAGTCGTAAAGAGAAAATAGAATTATGATGCGAGGAGGAAATCGCGAAATGCGAAGAATGATGGACAAAATGGGTCTTGATATGAATGAACTCACAAATGTTCAAGAGGTAATAATTAAGACTGACAAAAAAGAGATTATTCTTACCAAACCCTCCGTTACTGAAATGAAAGCAAAAGATAGCTCTATCTTTACAGTAACTGCAGACAGTTATGAAGAAAGAGAATTAGAGGTTCCAATTTTCTCAGACGAGGATATTCAACTAGTCGGTCAACAAGCTGGAGTTGATGAAGAAAAAGCTAAAAACGCTTTAGAGGAAGCTAAAGGCGATCTTGCAAGAGCAATTTTACTTCTAACTACAGGATAATGTTTTAATTTTTGTGCCTAAAAATCAGTTAAAAATGAATGATTTAAGTAATGGAATTATTTTATTTTGAGTATAATGAGTAGCATGGCTGAATCTAAAGTTACTGGAATAATTAAGACTTTGAACACCTTAGAAGATGACCTAGATTCCATAAACAGCAAAGTATCTGATATGAAAAAACAACTTTCTGTAAAGACACAAAAGGAAATTGATGTATTATTAGAAAAAACTCGAGAGATGGCTACAAAAGAAGCTGAAGTTATCATTAATGCATCAAAAGAAAAGGCTACCGCAGAATCTGCAAAAATTACTCAAGAAGGTGAAGCCAGATTATCTGAAATACAGTCTAATGTCGATGCTAATTTTGATGAAGCAGTAAAACAAGTAGTGTCAACTGTTTTGAAAGCATAAACCTAAATCACATATTTTGTTTTATCCTATATCGATCCCTTACTGAATGCTCGTATTGGAATTGCAACTACTTATGGTAAACCATACTATAGATTTTCAACATATCTTAAGACCCTCAAATTATCTTTTGATTCTATACTTCCTGAAGAAATTCTAAATTATTCTGGACATCTAATTTTTACTACCATGAAAGAGTCTCCAAAAAAATGTAAAAAACTCTTACTTTATGAAGATACCTTTGAACATCATCCCACTATAATTAGAGGCATAATGATGCAAAAACTTAATCAAGATTTTGAAGAAGAAAATCTAATTTTAGGAATTGATCCAGGGCAAAGAATTGGGGTGTCAATATTTTATTATGGAACAGAAATTGGGAGATCATTTTATTCTTCAGTTGAAGAATTAGTCTTTCATATTATTCAAGTTTTAAGTGGTCTTAGAGCAAAAAGAAAAATAATTAAAATTGGAAATGGAAATATGAAAATTGCAAAACAAATTGTAACTATGCTTAATCTAAAATTTTGTTCATCTTTTGAATTAGAATTTGTTGATGAACGAAAAACTACTCTAAAAATTAAAAATTTCAATCAAAGAGGAAAACGAGATATGCTTTCTGCAAAATATATCTCACAACGAGATGGATACAGACATTTTATCTTACCTCTTTCATTAACAGGTTAAAAAAAATAGAAATTTCATTGTAAAAATTTTCAAAGTTTTTAGAAAAACGTGAATTTGTTATTTTTTTATGCCTAATTTACTCGTAAAATAATGAAGTATGAATATATTCTAAATTTCACTGTTTTTTCGAAAAAAAATGAAAATTTCATTCAAACAACTATATTACTACATGTCATTTTTTCAAAAAATATGCTATAAAAAAAAGCATACATATTTATTGAAGATTTCTAGTTTTTTTTGAAACTAATAACTTTGATCGCAAAATAATTCATAATAATTTCATGTTTTTTGTATTTTTTATATAGATTTTCTCAATCTATTCTTATATAGTTGTGAATTCTATAACAACATACCAAGATGACTTGTAAAGGAATTTGTGTTAGATATAAGGCTCAGAAGCCTGTTGGAACCGGAAGATATGCTTCAGGACAACGTCGATGTCAAATTTGTGAAATTTTCATCAAATGGGAAGGACTTTGGTGTCCATGTTGTGGATATAGATTAAGAACAAAACCACGTAATCTAAAATACAAAGCAAAATTACGTGCAAGAGTTGAGGCTGATTCTATTGAAGCTAAGGCAGTTGCAAAAACTCAATTAGAAGAGATTCAAGTTGAAGTAAAAGCAAAATCTAAAGCTAAAACAACAAAATCCAAAACAACGAAAAAGGAAAAAATCCCTTGTACATACTGTGAAAAACTGTTTGTTTATTTAGATAAACATGAAAAGAAATGCAAGAAAAATCCTAATATCGAAATTTCCCAAGAAAGTGAAACAATAGCAATAAAAGCATAAGATTTGTTCATAGCTTATTGAACTCCCCAAATGGATTTTTCCAGAAAGTGGTAAATTTGGAGAGCCGTACTTTTTTTTTACAAATTCAAAAATTTGAAAATGGATATTTTGTTTCTGTCACAGAAGGAACTAATAAGATAGGTTCTATGGTTGTTTCTTTAGCAACTGGACCTACACCAATTACAACAACAGTTATTCCATCTAAAACTGAATCCCTTTTTCTAAAACTTATCGCTGAACGAATCAGTACTAGAATGAGAGGTATTGCTTTAGTTTCTTCATTTACTCAAAAAAAATTAGAACCTAATACTGCAAAAACTCTAATGTTTGAAATTATGGAGATGATAGAAAATAACTGATTTAAGAAATTATATTTCTCAAATTAAAAAAAGTAAAGATCTTAAAACTGTAAAAACAAAAGTTTCTACAAAATACGAGATTGCAGGAATTACTGCAAAAGTTGATGGCTCTTATGCTATTTTATTTGAAAATATAAAAGAAAGTAACTTTCGTTTAATTACTAATTTAGTGGGAACTAGAAAAAGATTTGCTCTGGCCGTTAGAAGTACAGAAAACAATATTCATGAAAAAGTAATTTCAGCAATTAAAAAAGCTAAAAAGCCAAAAATTATCTCTTCAGGAAAATTCATGGAAAACAAGTCACAAAATCTCACTTCCTTGCCTATTGTAACTCATTTTGAAAAGGAATCTGGTCCATTTATCACATCTTCTATTGTTTATACTAAGAATCCTGAAACTGGAAAACAAAATTCCTCATTTCATAGATTTATGCCAATTGATAAAA
>JADFLN010000001.1:9374-37525 GCA_022564385.1 Nitrososphaerota archaeon
GTTCATCCAGCAATTTCTATTGCAGGTGCATATCAAGCTGAATGGGGCAAAGATGAAATTGATATTGCAAATTCTCTTTTGGGCGGGAAATTAACTTTGGCAAAACTTCCTTCTACAGGACTGAATGTACCATCAGGTGCTGAAATTGTAATGGAGGGAAAAATTCTCCGTGATAAAACTCATCGTGAATGGATGGTTGAAATGCTTCAAACATATGATCATAAAAGATCTCAACCAGTTTTTGAACTTGAAAATCTGTATTTTAGAAATAATCCAATTTTTCATGATGTTCTATCTGGTTATTCAGAGCATAGATTACTGATGGGAATGCCAATTGAATCCAAATTAAATGGAGAATTGAAAAAAGTTTTTCCTCAAACAAAACAAGTTTCAATGACTATTGGTGGATGTAATTGGTTACATGTTGTTGTACAAATTAAAAAGAAAAACGAATCTGATCCTAAAAAAATAATTAAAAAAACATTTGATTTTCATCGCTCCCTAAAACAAGTAACTATAGTTGATGAAGATATTGATCCTAATAGTGCTGAATCTGTAGAATATGCTATGGCTACTAGATTTCAAGCTGATAAAGATCTAATTATTCTCAAAAATGTTCGTGGTTCTAGTCTTGATCCTTCTAGTAATCAACAGAAATTACAAACTACAAAAATAGGTATTGATGCAACTAGATCTTTTTTAAAACATTCAGATGGATTTGAAATAGCAAAAATTCCAGAAATTAATAAAATCAAACTAGAAAAATATTTCAAATAATTAAAGCCAATTCATAGATTAGCTCTTAAAACAGATAGAATGGAACAAAGTCTAAAGAAAGTAAAACTAGAATAAAAAAAATGATTAAAAAATCGTCAAAAATAGTAATTTGATTTTCATGGATCCATTTAAGAATAACAATAAGTCTCTTTAGTCAGTGTCTGAACAAGGAAAAACTAACGAGTGGGATTCATTATGGCAAGAATATACAAAGTCTCTTGAAAACTGGAAATCACTTTTTGAGCAAATACAAAATTCAAGTAATGACATGCAATCTAAGTTCAATCAAGTTTGGGAAAAGGCTACTGCTGAATCAAGTGCTGAAACCATGAAACTATTTGGTGAAAATTGGCAAAAAGCCATGAATGAAGCAGGAATTCAATCCTTCAAAGAATTTGGTGAAAATTGGCAAAAAGCTCTTAATGATTCTAATGCTTCTGTTTTCAAACAGTTTGCTGAAAATTGGCAAAAGACTCTAAGTTCATCTGGATTAGAACAAATGAAAGCTTATGGTGAAATGATGAAAAAATTTGCTGAAACTTGGAATTCTATGTGGCCAAGAACTTGAAAATTTCCGAAAGAATAAAAACTTAATTTATTCAGTATTTTTTGATGCCACTAACTCAGAGTGAATGTTTTATCGAGTTATCCAGTTTTGATGATTTAGCAAGATATGCTTGTGCATTTAGAGAATTTCCAAGAAGAGTATATTCTCAAGAATTTGATGGTTCAAGAATTATTTCAAGTAGTTTAACTCTTGCAAATACTCTGGTGATTTTTTTCACTCAAATGCCAAAATTCGGTAGGTACATTTCATACCAAGTTAATGCAGGAAAAGAGATTTGTGAAATTGTAGAATCTACAAAAAATATCTCAAATTATGCACCTATTGTACATATGGAATCAAAAATCTCCCCATTATCTGTGAAATCTAAAAAAATTCCTGATCAATTTTATCCAATTCAAGTTAAAGATTTGGGAAGTTTAGCACGATTAACATATGATCCTGAGTTTCCAGATGAACAAGATCTTACTCTTTATGCATTACCTCACAAAAATTCTTGGGTAATGGGATACATTACACAATTAGATATGGATGATGTAATCTATAATTTCAATTACGTTGAATTAGATTCTGAACCTACTAAACATTTTATAAAATATCAAGGAAGTCAAGGACGAAATCCAGAATTTTCAGATAATTTTGTTCATGGATATTCATATTTACCAATCATTAAAATTAAAAATGAACATACAATCTTTGGATTCTAAGATTAAATTTTAAAACTATTAGTGCATAGTTAATTCTTTTATTTTCTTTCTTGATTCTTCAACTAATCGTTTCATTACTTGAATGTAAATTTCGGCTGCATATGTAATCTCAATATCTTTACATTCTTCAATATCTAGAAATGCTGATGCTATTACCTGCTTTTCTCGTACTTTAGGCTCATTATTTTTACTTCTTTTGTGATTTATGATTTCTAAAAATATTGGTAATTGTCTTTTGATTTCAATTTTTAATTCTTCTTTTGAACGTAATTTTTCATGACTCAAATTAACTTTAATCTGTTGACAAGTATCATCTTTGTATATGTCTGATGCCCTAATCATGATTTTAATTTTAGGTAGTTTTTCAAATTTGTTTTTGAATTGACAGATTTTTCTAATGAAATTTGGATATGGATTCTCATGTTCTTGATTGTATTTAATTGAATACCATTCTGAAAATTTTATTGCATTTTGATCATTTTTCATTTTTGCTTTTTCATCAAATTTTTTTTGCGAAATCTTTTCTGAAATAAATAATCCAAAATCTCTATTTCCTTCTTCAAAAATTCCATTAAATGTATCATTTACAGAATTAATGTATTCATTAAAAAAATAATTTACATAGTAAGGATCAGGATTGTATTGTTTAATCTGTTTAAGATATATCTCACAGTTTTTTATCGTTTTTTCAATATTCATTAGTCTTTGCCAGATTCAAAATTTACATATTTTGATCGTGCTTTCAGACTTGTTGCTAATTCTTTGAAAATTTCATTTACACTAACATCAACTAGATTAATGGTTGCATTTTCCTTTACAATTTGTTTTTCAAATTTTTCTTTAATTGCAAAAGATACTGATGACCAATGTAGTATTCCTTTCAACTGTTCCTCAACTGTGATATTTGTTGTTGGAAAATTTGCTGGTGAGAATACAATTCCATTTGTCCATTGCATTGTAGGAATTCCACCACCTGATGTTTTTGTGCTAAATGCTATTTGTTTTACCCAATCGTCAAATTTGTATTCAATAACTTCATGAATAATCAATTTTTTCCATGGTTCTACAGAGATTTCCATTTGATTATAGTGCTCATAAACCAATTATAATCTTATTTTTTTAACCTAATTTGTCCTTCTATCACTACAAATTTTCCAAACTGGAAAAATATGAAACTTTTTCTTGATTTACAGAATTACATCTGTTTTGATTGCCATGCCTGGTTGAATTTTTTTATGGCTTCTTGATATGCTATAATTGAATCACCACCTGATGTTTTAAGAAATATTTCCCATTGCTCATTGAATTTTTTGATTGATTCAATATTGGTTTCTTTGAAAATACTTTCAAACATCTTTGATTGTTGTTTAATATATTCAGGACCAATTTCTTTCCATGTATTCTCCCAACTTGAAGTTACTTTTTTTAATAATTCTGCATCTGTTTCTAATGCTTTTTGACATGCATCATGATATAACATTAGAGTTTCATTTGTAGCTTTTTGCCATTGAGAAAGAGATTCTTTCCAACCAGTTAACGCAGCATTATATTCTGTCCATGCTTTTTCAAATTCTGGTTTTTTTGTTGAAGGTTTTGCTTGTTTTTTTGGTTTAGTAGTTGTTTTTTTGATTAACTTCTTTTTACGAATATGTTTTTTCTTGGTACTCATACAATAGTTTGAAAATAGTAGATGTTAAATCTTCCAATAATTTCAAAGTTTAAAAAAAATCTAATGAATTTTCATTGAAATCCTGATGCTTTGGTAAATTTGGAAAGATACTTTTTGTCCTTATTTTTGAATAATTTGTAGTGTTCTTTACATAGATTTCTGGTTTCTCTAAAGCTGATTTTTACTGTATCTGTTGCTTTTAACTTACATTCTGAGTTACTACACTGCAATATGGAAAATAGTCCATATTTATTAATAAAACTTTGAAATTATGTTATTACCTACTGTTAACTTTTTATCATTGAATTATGTCGAAAAATTATGAATGATGATGAGAAAGGCAAACGATTTTTAGAATTAATTGATCAGCAAAATAATTTTCAGTGGAAAATTGTTGCAAAAGTATCTTCTTTAATTAATTTAAAATGGAATTCTATTGAATTACAAAACGAGCTTGAAACATTAGTAGAAAAATATTCTAAAATAACTAAAGATCTTGACAGTCTTGATTAGAATGGCAATATTTTATAGTGCAGTGTCTACCATTAATGCAATAAACAATACTGCCAAATAGGGACTAGAAAATTTAAACAAAGTCCATGAAGCGTTTTCTACAGGCTTTACCATGACCCATATTGATAATATCATCATTAATGCACCTGATGCAATTGCAGTCCAAAGATATACTCCTCCTACCATTGCTTCGCCACTTTCTGTTGTTATAAAGAAAGGAGCAATTGAAAACAACACCATTACAACAGTTGAACCCGCAATTATTCTTGCTGATGTTTTTTCAGATTGTACTGCAGTTAACATTGGAACATTTACTTTGATATAATCCTCTTTGAAATGTAAAGTCAAAACCCATATATGCATTGGAATCCAAATAAACAACAATCCTGCCATTGCAAGACCCATAGTCCACAAATCTGTCATACTTACAGCTACCCATCCAATCAAAGGAGGCGCACCTCCACACAAACCTCCTAAAATTATGTTTGTCCTGGATCTTCGTTTTAACAAATATGAATAAATCAGAATATTATTTATCAATGCAAATGCAATGAATGCAGTTGCCCATGCACCTTGTTCTAATGTTGTAGTAAATGAAATTCCAAATGCTAAAACTAATGATATTCCAGCTAATACTAATCCAAAATTTCTTGCTTTTTCTGCTGGATAGATTCTCTTTGACGGAAGCGGTCTATCCTTAGTCCTTTCCATAATTGCATCAATATCTCTGTCATGATAGTTTGTCAAAGTGTTAGCAGCAGCGGAACCGGATGCAACTGAAAATAACATTAATGCCCATGTGGCTGGAGAAATTCCAATACCAAAAATATTGGATGCAGTTAATGCTGCTCCAAATGCAGTAAACACTAAAAGATACCAAATCTTTGGCTTTGTTAATTCATAGTATACAGCAACACGAGATTCTGACTTTTGTTTTTGCATGCTAGTCGCTATCCTTTGATGACATATATGGCATTATTTTAGTTCGTGATTTCATCTCAATAAATGACTCTGATGACTGAATTCCATCAATCCTACCAATTTGTTCAGAGACCAACTTATGCATATGTTCTAATGATTTTGAATACATAGTTACCAATATATCAAATCTACCTGTAACTTCTGCAACTTCTCTGACACCATCAATTTTGAACAATTCCTCAATTATATGATCACGTTTTTTTGAATCCATGTTAATTCCAGTTAAAGCCTTGACATTGTAACCAAGTTCAGCATCGTTAACAACAATTGTAAAACGTTCAATTAATTTTCTTTTAACTAGTCTTTTGATTCTTGAATATATTACTGATGAGTTAACATCAATCTTTTTTGATAAACGTGGAACAGAAATTGATGCATCATTAGATAATTCTGATAAAATTTGTAAATCTAAATCATCTACTCTTACCGTTTAAAACACCTAAATCGATCTAGATTTCTGGTTCTTATAAAGTTATTATTGAAAAAATTGCAAGAAACAATCTAAATCTTGCCTTTTTTGTATAACATTTCTGCAAGCAAAACTGCACCTTTTGCTGAACCCATCTTCTTGTTGTGTGAAAACAAAATGTATTTGAGTCCGTGATCAAACAGTTCCTCTTTTTCTACTCTTCCAATTGTTGTAGTCATTCCGCCACCAACAGATCTTTCTAATCTTGGTTGAGGCCTTGTAGGATCATCGTGAAATACATAGTATTTTTCTGGAGCTGATGGTAATCCTGCTACCGAAATTTCTTTATTGTATTGATTATAGGTTTCTTTTGCTTTTGCAGGATCTATGTATTTAGTGGTTTCAACAAAAACAGATTCAGTATGTCCATCTAATACTGGCACTCTAGTACAGGTACAACTAACTCTGATATCTGCATCTTCAATTCTTCCATCTTTTAGTTTTCCCAAAATTTTTCTTGTTTCAATTTTTACCTTACCTTCTTCTTTTGGAATATATGGAATAATGTTGTCTGTAATTTCCATTGCAGATACACCTGATCTTCCGCCACCAGATATTGCCTGCATTGAGGTCATCAGCACCTTCTTTGCTCCATATTCTTCAAGTAATGGTTTTAGTGTAATTGCTAAACCTGTTGTGGTACAATTTGGTAGGGGTGCTATCCATCCTTTCCAGTTCCTATTTTTCTTTTGAATCTCAAGCAACTCTGCGTGTTCGTCATTAATTCCTGGAATAAGAATTGGTACGTCTTCTTCATATCTATAAGCAGAACTAGTTGAGATAACTGGGACGTCAGCTGCCATTTTAGTTTCAATGTCTCTTGCAGCTTCAGATTCAACTGCAGAAAAAACCAAGTCTAATTGAGAAACATCTAATTCATCAACTGTTTTAACTGTCATTTCTTTGATATATTCTGGAATTTCTCCATCTACATCCCATCTTATAATACCACTTGATTCTCTGATTGATTCTGTGTATTTTTTACCTGCAGATCGTTCAGATGCTGCAATTTGAGTTACTTGAAACCATGGATGATTGTTTAATGATTGCACAAATTCCTGACCTACGGAACCTGTAACACCAATAATTGCAACTCTTTTCTTGTCCATAATTTGATAATTGATCGCTTTGAATTAATAATCGTTTTCTGAATTACCAAAACATACTAAATCGCCTAATTCTATTTGGAACTGTGAGAATACGAATAAAATCATCTATTGTTAGACATGTTCCAGTAATACATGGCGGACGGAATTCCATAAAAAACCCTGATCCCAATATTGTAGATTTTAGTTCTAATATCACACCTATTGGAATTCCATTATCTGTAAAGACAATTCTTAAAAAAAATCTAGATGACATTCAAAATTATCCTGACTTTCATTCTTCAGCATTAATTTCAAACCTGAAAAAATACACAGGATTACAAAAATCAAACCTATTAGTTGGAAATGGTGCAATTGAGATAATCTATAATTTTTGTTTTGCATTTCTATCAAATAAAACCAAAGTTTTGATACCAATTCCTATATTTCAAGAATATGAAACAGCAGCAAAACTCAACAACTGTAAAATCTCATATTTTAAAACAATGAATCTGTCTGAAAATATTGATTTATTTATTTCCCAAATTCCAAGAAATGGATGCGTGTTTCTCTGTAACCCCAATAATCCCACTGGAAAACTTTTATTAAAAAAACAACTACTTACAATAATTAAAGCTGCAAAAAAAATATCTTCCATTATATTTATTGATGAATGTTTCATTGAATTAGTTCCAGAATCTAATGAATCTGTAATATCGTATGTAAAGAAATATGACAATCTTTTTGTTTTACGTTCTTTGACAAAATCTTTTGGATTACCTGGAATAAGAATTGGATATGCTGCAGCATCAAAACAAATGATTGAAATTTTACAAAAAATAAAAATTCCATGGAGTATAAATTCTTTAGCACAAAATGCAGCAAGTATTGCACTTGTAAACAAATCACATATAATAAAATCAAAATTAGTTATTAAAAAAGAATCTATATATCTAAAAAATGAGATTGCTAAACTAGATGGATTTGAATGTCATGATTCATCTACCAATTTTATTTTGATCAAAACAAAATATGATTCAACAAAATTGCAACAAAAATTACTTAAACATAAAATCCTAATTCGTGATTGTAAAAATTTTAGAGGATTAAATAATCATTATATTCGTATAGCTGTAAAATCTCATAAGGATAATCTAAAACTTGTAAGGGCATTGGAGATAATTAAATGAAATCTTTAATGATTCAGGGAACATCTTCTGGTGCTGGAAAAACAACCTTGGTTGCAGCTTTATGTAGAATTTTTTCAGACAAAGGTTACAGAGTAGCACCTTTCAAATCACAAAATATGTCAAACTTTGCATATATCACGCCTAACTTTGAAATTTCTCGTGCTCAAGCTATTCAAGCTATTGCTGCAAGATGTGATATTACACCTGACTTGAATCCAATCTTGCTCAAACCACTAGGGAATTACTATAGTATGGTGTATCTATGTGGTAAACGATACAAGAAAATGCATGCAAAAGACTACTATGGAAAATTTGTCAACTCGGAGGGAATTAAAACTGCATTTAGATCATTGAAAACATTACAGAAAAATTTTGATTTAATAATTTTAGAAGGTGCAGGTTCTCCTGCTGAAATTAATTTACAAAAATTTGATATAGCAAATATGAAGATTGCCAAAAAAGCCAAAGCATCTGTATTATTGATATCTGATATTGACAGAGGGGGATCATTTGCAAGCATTGTTGGAACAATGCAACTAATTGAAAAAAAATATCAAAAACTAGTGAAGGGTTTTATTTTTAACAAGTTTAGAGGAGATATTGATGTGTTAAAACCAGGATTTAAAAAACTTAAAAATATTACAAAGGTGCCTGTTCTAGGTACTATTCCAATGATTACATTAAATTTACCTGAAGAAGATTCTCTTAATGCAAAACCTAAAGATATTGCTTGGACTAAAAAAAATATTTTAAAAATTGATAATGAATTAAACAAGTTAGCAAAAACTGTAAAATCAAATATCGATATAAAATCTATTGAGAAGATGTTACAATGATTCTAGAATCAATCCTTATTGTCGGCATTGCAATATTTCTTGATTTAATTTTTGGAGATCCTAAGAATAACTATCATCCAACAGCTTGGATTGGTGGATTAATTGCAAAACTTACACCTATTGCAAAAAATAAAAATCATATTATAGAAAAACTTGGAGGAATTCTACTTGTAATAATTATTTCAAGTATTGTAATTTTGTTGCTTGTGACGTTAAGCATTGGAATATCTTTGATACCAATTGATTTTGTTTCATTAATTGTATCTGTAATAATAGGTGGATTGCTACTAAAAACTACCATTGCTATTCGTGGAATGGAAAAACATGCCAAAGCAGTATTGGAGTCACTTGACCAAGATAATCTAGATATGGCTAGAACAAATCTGTCAATGATTGTTAAACGAAATACCAAAAATTTGGACAAAAATCACGTCATTTCAGGCGTGCTTGAAAGCATTAGTGAGAATACTGTAGATGGAATTACCGGACCTCTGTTCTATTTTGCTCTCTTTGGTTTGCCTGGAGCATTTGTGTATAGAGTAGTTAATACTATAGATTCAATGATTGGATACAAGACTAATATTTTTAAAAATGTAGGATGGTTTGGGGCAACTTGTGATACAATTTTAAATTACATTCCATCTAGACTCACAGGATTAGTAATGATCATTTCAGCTGCTATTTTACAAAACAATTGGAAAGAATCATACAAGATAATGATTAGAGATAGTAAAAAAACTGAAAGTCTTAATGCGGGATATACTATGGCTGCACTTGCAGGAGCACTTGAAACAAAGTTTGAAAATGTAAATCACTACAAGTTAGGTAATGGTGAAATCATGCTAACACAAGAACATGTAAACTCTGCACTTACAATGATGAAACTTACTTCAATTCTTTTCTTTGGAATAGTAACTATTCCAATAATCACTATTTTATCACTGGCAGGATGGTGGATTCATGCTTAAAGAAATTAGTTCTGTTTTTTCTTTTCTAACAATTTTTCCATCGTCAAATACAACCCTAGAAAATATTGCAAAATACATGTATATTTTTCCTATTGTTGGAATTGCAATTGGACTCTTAGTCGGTTCTTTTGGATTTGGATTATCTTTCTTTTTAGATCCTTTACTAGTTAGTTTGTTAGTTGTTGCATCTATTGCAATTGTTACTGGAATCCATCATGCAGATGGCTTGGCTGATTTTGCTGATGGACTGATGGTAAAAGGAAGCAAAGATAAAAAACTTAAAGCGATGAAAGATCTTTCTACGGGTTCTGCAGGAATTGTCGGGCTAGTTTTGTATCTTGTTGGTTTGATAATAACAATTTCTCTTACAAGTGGATTTGATTTATTTCGAGCAATTCTGATTAGCGAAATTTTGGCAAAGTTCTCAATGGTACTAATGGCTAGTATGGGAAACTCAGCCTCACCAGGCTCAAATTCTCCTTTTGTAAAGACTATGAAAGATAAGAAAAAACTTGCAGCTGCATTCATCATTATGTTAATTCCCGTAATTCTAATTGGTGAAACAACTGGATTACTAATGCTTGGTGTAACTGTTATCCTAACATTATTTCTTCTAGCAATATCTACTCGTAGTTTTGGTGGAATTACTGGCGATGTTCTTGGTGCTACTAATGAACTTACGAGATTGGCTTCTTTGATAGTATTTGTATCGATATGATTGGTCTTGTAATGGCTGGTGGTAAAGGTATTCGTATGAATTTAGATAATGAAAAACTATTACTCAAATACAAAAAACCTATCATCCTTCATGTAGTTGATTCATTAAAAAATTCAAATTGTTTTTCAAAAATTTTAGCAGTTACTAGTTCTAATTCTCCTAAAACAAAAAAATTATTGCAAGAAAATAATGTTGAAACTTTTGATACACCTGGAATTGGTTATGTAAAAGATCTAAATCTAGCACTTAAAACTCTTAATGATATAGTTTTAGTTACTTCTGGAGATTTACCATTATTAGATGAAGAAGTAATACAAAAAATTGTAAATCAATTTGACTCTAAAAATATTTGGACTAGCATTCTTGTCACAAACAAATTCTTGACTACTCTTGGAATTGAATCTGATTATTCTATAACTTTTAATAATCAAACATGTCATTATACGGGAATTTCTTTAGTTAATGCAGAAAAAATCTCTTCAGTTGAAAATTTAGAAGAAAATTATGTTATTATTGATGATAAGAGAATTGCATTTAATCTAAATACCAAACAGGACTACGATTTACTCAGCACTACCTAAGATTTTTCCATTAATCTTGGCTTTTGATCCTGTTGGTTCTGCAATGGTGTTGCCACAGGAATTACATTTGACTACTGTTGAAACATGAGAATAAACTACTTGAAGTTCACCACATTCATCACAGTTAACTTTTAGAAATTTACTAGATGGTTTTGGAATTTCAATATGATCTTTTTTCATACCGCCACCAACTCAAACTTCTTAATTCTAATGCCTGGTTTATTGTATTTCTTTTTACACACAGTACATGTCATAATAGGAGTAATTTTCTTTGTAACTTTAGCTGGTTTTGCTAGTTTTGGGAATTTCTGTCCACCGTATCCTCGTTTACGTTCTGCATGTCTGCGTTCACCTCTAGCAGATCCACGTCTTTTTCCAGCTTTGTAAATGGAAACTTTTTGTTCAGTATGTGTTTTACATTTTGGACAATACTTTCTCATCACCTTGGGAATGTTCATATCAACAAAACCTCTTCAACCGTAATTTAAGCATTGAATCTATAATAGATGCAAAATCCAATTAATAACCGTGAATTCAAGCCTAGCAAGTTCTATCTCTTCTTTAAATTCTGTAGCAATGGGTGATAAAAAAGCCGATCTTGTTTTAAAAAATTGTAATTTGTTGTCAGTCTACACCAGAGAAATTATTCCAAAAACTCAGATTGCAATAATTAATGATAGGATTGCTTATGTTGGTTTGGATGCATCACACACACTGGGTCCAAAAACAGTTACCATTGATGTACAGAACAAATATGTAAGTCCAGGTTTTGCAGATCCACATTTACATATTGATCAATTTGTGCTGCCCTCTGAATTCATAAAAAAAGCACTTCTTTGTGGTGTTACTTCACTTTTTTCTGATCCAATTGATATTGTTAGTGTTGCAGGCTACAGAGGTTTTCAAGAATTTCTCAAACTTTGTGAAGATTTACCAATAAGAATTTTCCAAGTAGTTCCTGGTGGTCTTCCTGTTGATACAAAATTTAGTAACAGTAAAACTCTTTCATTATCACAAGAAAAATCTGCAGTAAAACATCCTCATGTTCTTGGTTTGGGAGAAGTTTTTTCATGGACTAAAGTCACTCTACGTGAACCAAAAACAATGAAATCCCTTTCAACAATGTTAGAGTGTGATTGCATAATTAATGGACATACTTCTGGTATAAATGAAAAAAAACTCAACGCATATGTTTCATCAGGTATACTTTCTTGCCACGAACCAATTAATTTTGATCAAGTTTTAGAAAGATTACGTCTTGGAATGTGGATAATGATTAGAGAGGGTTCTATAAGACGTGATTTGAAGGAAATCATTCCTCGTATTTTGTCTCATGGAACCTATCTTAATCGCTTAATGTTTTGCTCTGATGGTCTTGATCCACTAGATATCACAAAATTTGGTCATATTGACCACTGCATCAGAGAATCAATCAAACTTGGTCTAAAACCATTAGATGCAATTACTATGGCATCAAAGAATAATTTTGACTATTACAATATGGGAAAAGATCTTGGCGGAATTGCACCTGGAAAATTAGCAGATATTCTTATCTTCAATGATTTGAAATCATTTAAACCAAGTAAAGTCTTTGTGGGCGGAAAACTTGTAGTCTCAAACGGAAGTGTTGTAGCTCATATCAAGAAAAAAATAATATTACCTTTGTTTAAAAAAACTGTCAAACTAAAAAAATTCTCAAAAAATGATTTTCTTGTAAAATCAAAAAAGAAAAACATTCTTGTAAATACTATCTTTATGCAAACTGAAATCATTACTAAGATTGGTTCAGCTGAACTCCATTCAAAAGATGGTCTTGTTTCTGCCTCATTAGATTCTGATGTATGGAAAGTTGCAGCATTTGATAGAATTCATGGAACAAATCGTCATTCAATTGGATTTCTTGAAAACTTTGGAGCTGATATTGGTGCCTTTGCTACTACTTGGAGTTTTCATGAAAATGATATGATAGTAATAGGTTCTAATGATTCCGATATGGCAATTGCTTCTAATAATATTATCAAAAATCAGGGAGGACTAGTTGTAGTAAAATCTGGCAAAATTCTAGCTTCTTTACCTTTACAATTTGCAGGAATTATTTCCACAGATTCTTTTGAAACAGTTTCATCAAATTTTCAAAAAATTATCAACTCTATTGTAGATTCTGGATGCAAATTTACTAGACCTCATCTAATTCCTTTGTTTTTGCCTTTCTTGGCTTTACCATCCATTAGAATTCTTTCAGGTGGAATTGTTGATGTGAAAAAACGATGTTACATCAAACTATTCAGCTAAGTAAATGTTAAAAAGGGGGATTTATGGAATGGATTTTGAATCAAATGGCATCAATTCAACAAGGACCAAATGGACCTATCCTAGTTCTCAAAGAGAGCGCATTACAGACAAAAGGTAAAGATGCTCAACAAAACAATATTGCTGCAGCAAAATTAGTTGCAGAGTTAGTTAGAAGTAGTCTTGGGCCAAGAGGTCTTGATAAAATGCTAGTTGATTCTTTAGGTGACGTAACAATTACAAATGACGGTGCTACAATTCTAAAAGAAATTGATGTTCAGCACCCAGCAGCCAAAATGATGGTTGAAATCGCTAAAACAGTAGATAATGAAGTAGGCGATGGTACAACTTCTTCTGTTATTTTTGGAGGTGCATTATTAGCCAGAGCAGAGGATCTACTCAAAAAAGATGTCCATTCTTCAATCATTGTTGAGGGTTATCAGGCAGCTGCTGAAAAAACTCTTGAAATTTACTCACAATTATCCAAAAAAATACAACCAGATGACCGAGAATCCCTTCTCAAAATTGCAATGACTAGTATGCAATCAAAATTAATTTCTGAAGATAGTAGTATTCTTTCAAAAATTGTGGTTGATGCAATTCTTGACATTGCAGTTAAGACCGGTGATGATTATACTGTTGATCTTGACAATCTCAAAGTTGAAAAGAAAACGGGTGGTTCAATTCAAGACACAAAAATTGTGAAGGGTATTGTTTTAGATAAAGAAATTGTTCATAGTGGAATGCCTACAAAAGTTGAAAAAGCAAAAATTGCATTAATAAACACAGCACTAGAAATTGAAAAAACTGAAATGAGTGCTGAAATTAAAATTACCGATCCTACTCAAATGCAAATGTTCTTGGAAGAAGAGAATCGAATGCTAAAAACTATGGTTGACAAATTACATGATGTTGGTGTTACTGTCTTGATTTGTCAAAAAGGAATAGATGATATTTCACAACACTATCTTTCAAAATATGGTATTATGGCAGTTCGTCGTGTTAAAGAAAGTGATATGACTAAACTTGCTAAAGCCACAGGTGGACGTGTAATAAATAAACTAGATGATCTTTCAGAAGAAGACCTTGGATATGCAGATTTGGCTCAACAAAGGAAAGTTGAATCTGACAAGTGGGTTTTCATTGAAGGATGTAAACATCCACAATCAGTCACTTTGCTTATTCGCGGTGGTTCTCAAAGAGTAATTGATGAAGTTGATCGTTCAATTCATGATGCTCTAATGGTAGTAAAAGATGTAATTGAAAAGCCTGAAATTGTTGCAGGTGGAGGTGCACCAGAGTCATTTGCAGCCTCACAACTTAAAGAGTGGGCTGATAATTTTGATGGAAGAGAACAACTTGCAATCAAAAAATATGCTGAAGCATTAGAAACAATTCCACTAACTATTGCTGAAAATGCAGGAATGGATCCAATTGATACAATGGCTAATCTCAGAGCAAAACAAAATCAAGGTCATAAATGGACTGGTATTGATGCTAGAAACACAAAGATTGCTGATATGTTAGCGATTGATGTTGTAGAACCAATTATAGTAAAAGAACAGATTATCAAATCTGCAACAGAAGCAGCATGTATGATTCTTAGAATCGATGATGTAATTGCTATTTCTGGAGGTTCAAGTGGTGGCGGAATGCCCCCAACGGGATAATTTTAGTTAAAACTTAAGCCATATAATTTTCATAATTTATTGTTGTACAAAATTGGTGTTGATTTAGGTGGTACTAAAACAGAAGCTATTCTACTTGATCAAAGTCTAAATATTTTGGAGAGGAAAAGAATTCCAACCCCACAAAATGATTATCAAGAAATTATAAATTCTATCTCATCCTTGGTCTTTGAAATATCTAGAAATATTTCTGATTTTTCTATGGGTATTTGTACACCTGGTGCAATTTCTAAGAAAACTGGACTAATTAAAAATAGTAACACACAATGCTTGATTGGACAATCACTCAAAGAAGATCTAGAAAATAAACTAGGAAAAAAAATATCTATAGAAAATGATGCGAACTGTTTTGCAATGGCTGAAGCTAAAATGGGTACTGCTAGTGGATTTGGTGTAGTCTTTGGAGTGATTATGGGTACTGGTGTTGGAGGTGGAATTGTAATTGATGGAAAGCTTCATCCTGGCAGAACTAACATTGGAGGAGAATGGGGACATCATACATTACACCGCAATGGAAATTCTTGTTATTGTGGTAAAACTGGATGCGTAGAAACCTACATCAGTGGTCCTGCATTGGAAAAACAGTGGACAAAACTAACTGGAAAATCTCAAACTCTTCCTGAAATCCTTTTAAATATTAATAATGAAATTGGCCAAAAATGGAAAGACGAATTTTTAGAAAATTTTGGATATGGCCTTGCTAATGTAATAGACATCTTAGATCCTGATGTAATAGTTTTAGGTGGTGGTCTATCAAATATTGATTTTTTGTATACTGAAGGAAAAGAATCAGTTTACAGTAAAGTCTTTTCAGATTCGATTGATACTCCAATCCTGAAAAACAAATTAGGTGATTCTGCAGGGGTATATGGTGCAGCAATTCTTACTTTGTAAATAATGATATCCTATTACTCAAAAAATATCAAGAATATTTATTTTTGATTTTTACAACCTTATCAATAATTTTAATTACATCTGCATCTAATTCAGTACTAATCAAAATCAATCCTGCTCCACTAGTCGGTACAGTTATTCGAAAAATTTTTTCATATTTTACTAATGCAAAAATAGGATTTCCAATTTTTCCTGCTGTTTTTTTACGTGTAGACCATCGGTAAATTGCTTGGGATAAAGACAATTCAGTTTCTTCTCTTGATAAATGACTTTTTAATCCCGATTTCATCTTGTCATGAAGTTCTCCATAATCGTAAACCCCTACATATCTAATTTTTTCATCACATTCAAGAATTTCATTACAAATTTTTTCGTATTCCAAATTTATCACTATTGTGGCTCAATTGTTGCAGGAGGTTTGCTTGAAATGGTATAAGTTACCCATGTGACATCTTCTATCTCATTTGTTATTCTGTTACTCATTTTTTCTAAAAGACCATGTGGAAGTCTTGTCCAATCTGCAGTCATCGCATCTATTGAATCTACAACTCTAATCATAACTATGTTTCCATATCTTCGTTTATCACCAATAACACCTACTGCTTTATCATCTCCAACTGCAGCATAAGCTTGCCACACTTTATCATACAAGTTCGCTTCAATTAATTCATCTTCAACAATTTTACTTGCTACTTTGGCAATCTGTAGTTTTGTTGAAGTAACTTCTCCAATTATTCTCACAGCTAGTCCTGGACCGGGAAATGGATGTCTCATGACAAGTTTATCTGGAACATTTAGAATTTTTGCAATCTTTCTTACTTCATCTTTATACAACTCTCTTAATGGTTCTAAAATTTCTAACTTGAGCCAATCTGGTAACCCTCCTACATTGTGATGAGATTTAATTACAGATGCTGGTCCCTTTGAAACTCCGCTTTCAATTACATCAGGGTAAAGTGTGCCTTGAGCTAACCATTTGAAAGGACCATTTTTTTCAGTAAATTCAGTAAAAACACGAATAAATTCCTCTCCTACAATCTTTCTCTTTTTCTCAGGATCTTCTACTCCTTTGAGTTTTTCAAGAAATTTGTCAGCTGCATCAATTACTGAAAAATTTAACTTGAAATTATCTTTGAACATCTCCTCAACTTCTATTTCTTCATTTAATCGTAACAAACCATTATTTACAAAAATGCATTTGAGCTTATCTCCAATTGCTTTGTGAATTAGTAATGCAGTTACTGTAGAATCTATGCCTCCACTTACTCCACAAAGTACATTTCCTTCTATTTTTGTAATTTTTTCCACAGCTGTATCAATAAAAGCCTCCATGGTCCAATCTTGTTTTGCTTTACATACTTTCAAAACAAAATTCTTAAGAATTTGAGTACCTTGTTCTGTATGCATCACTTCGGGGTGAAATTGAATCCCATAGATTGATTTTTCCTCTGATGCAATTGCAGCAGCTTTTGCACTTTCTGTATGTCCTATTACTTGAAATCCTGGTGGAATTTCTTCTGCTTCATCACCGTGGCTCATCCATGCTCTAACTGATTCTCCTATACCACTTAGAAGATCTTTATCATTATCAATTGTAAGTAATGATGAACCATATTCTTTGTTTGCTCTTTTTATTTTACCACCGTATTTGTTTACAATTAATTGATGTCCATAACAAATCCCAAGTATTGGTAAATTCATCTCAAAAATTCTATCTTCTGGAATTGGAGCATCTGAATTATAAACACTTGATGGTCCACCTGAAAAAATTATTCCCTTTGGATTATGTTTCTGTAATTCTTCATAACTAATATCAAAAGGAACAAGTTCTGCATAAACAGAAAATTCTCTAATTCTTCTACAAATCAAATGGCTGTACTGTGACCCAAAATCTAAAACTACAATTTTATCCATGTTATCACTTGTTGATATTTTCAAGCATTCGTGTAAACGACCATCCTGCTGTATTGATTATCTCATTTACTCTTTCTTTCTGCCTATAGTTTTTGATAATTATTTCTCTAATATCTGAGCCATTTTTGTTTATAATGTAATTAATAATTGACTCCCTTTGGATTCTTCCATTTTCTGCTTCAAGAGTATCCTTCTTTTTCATTTCTCCAATAATTCTATCTAAGAAGAATGATCTGAACGGTGGAGTATCATCACTAATCTTGATTTCATCATCTAAAACTATGGAAACTTGTTCTGGTGTGACATAGGCATTGGCAATTACTTTACCATCACTCGCTCTTTTTATTGGAATCGAGTTCTCTACAAGTTTTTTCACAGTCTCTGGTTTGTTTTGAGTTTCTACTTCTGTTGTTTCTAACTGTGAAGCTTTTGTAAAACTAGAATCCTTTAAGAATAAATCCAAAGTTATGATATTCTTTTCTAACATTTCTATGGCTTCTTGATGTTTGTCAATTTGCTCGATCAAACTTTCCTTCAAAGCAACAATATCTTTCACTTGTTCCTCTGAGAATTTCATAATTTGATAAATGAAGGATGGGTATTAAATGCATTCTAGGTAATTATAATGTCTACATCTTTGTATGATATTTTTTTAAACCCATTAATTGGCTTTGATGTAGTAAACAATTCTGATTTTGTAATAGTTGATAGCCACTCTAAAAGTACTTTTCCTCTTTTTAATTTTTTTAATTTTGTTTTTCTTTCTGATTTTTTTGTATTTGAAAATTTTCCTATCTGATCTCCAAAATCCATACCAAACAAAATAATTTTTTTTGCACCATAATGATTAGCTAAAAAAACTCCTCTATCCCCATCCGTAAATCCACCAAAATTTTGTATTTTACTAAAAGGGTTTGATTGAGTTGTTCCAATACAATTTTTAAATTTTTTTGAAAATTCTAGTTTTTCTATATTATCTCCATGTGCATGAACAACAAATATTGATTTTGTTTTTGCAATTTTTTTTAGTGCATTATAATCTCCATCTAAATCAGTAATTATAATATCTGGAATAATTCCGTTTTCTACTAGTGGTTTAACTGAACTATCTGCAGCAATTTTTACCAATTTTTTGAAATTTTTTAATTTTGGAATAGCAGTTGATAGCGAAGGTCCAGAACCTATTACAAAAACAGTTTTCCCTTTAACTAAATTGATAATTTTTTCATTAACATCTGATTTTTTTAAAATTGAATTTAACAGAACAGCAGACTCTCTATCCTTTTTTTCACTATACTTGAATTCATTCAAAATATTCGAGTATCTCTTTTTCCAACCTGAAATCATCATATAACTCAAATTGCCTTGGTTTTTGATAAACCATGTGAATAAAATTGGAAATGTACGTGTGGGTGGAAAAAATCCTGTACGTATAATGAGTATTCTAAACACTAGTCCTGAATCATTTTATAAAAAATCTGTCAAGACAACCAAAACTCAAATAAAAAACACTGTAAAACAGATGGAAGATGAAGGTGTAGATTTTATTGATGTCGGAGGTATGTCAACTGCGCCTTATCTATCTACTATGGTCTCAGAAAAAGTTGAATCAAACAGAGTTCTTTATGCAATAAAAATAATTCAAAATATCTCCAATCTTTCAATCTCTATTGATACATGTAGAGCCAAAGTTGCTAGAGATGCTTTAGAATATGGTGTTGATATAATTAATGATATTTCTGGATTAAAGTATGATGGACAAATGCAAGCGGTTGTTTCAAAATTTGTCCCATCTCTAATTTTATGTGCATATAGTTCCAAAACTGTTTTTGGAAATACCATAACTACAACTAAAAAACTTCTTGGAGAAAGTTTGAAAATTGCAAAAAAATCTCATATTCCATCTGAAAAAATTGTTTTAGATCCTGCTATTGGATTTTTTAGAAAGACTGGACGAGGCCATTTTTTTACAAAAATTAAATCAGATTGGGTAGAGCGAGATCTATCAATAATTAAAAATTTGAATTCTATAAAACAGAATTATCCAATTCTAATCTCCGTTTCAAACAAGTCTTTCCTAGGAAATATTTTAGGAAAAGACAATCCCACTGATCTATTATTTGGCTCCATTGCTGCTGAAGCCATATCTGTCATAAATGGTGCTGACATTATTCGTACTCATAATGTTGAGGCTACTAAAGAAGCAATTACAATAGCTTCCAAACTCACAAAATAACACAAAGGCTTATAATCAATATTTTACTTTCTTAACAAGGTTTCATTGGAATTCAAAGAGGGATTAACTTTTGATGATGTTCTTCTTGTACCTAAATATTCAGATATTACAAGTAGGAGCCAAATTGATCTTAGTACTAAATTATCTCGAAATATCTCAATCAACATTCCTTTTGTAAGTGCAAATATGGATACTGTTACTGAATCCTCTATGGCTATGGCAATGGCTCGTGCTGGAGGTATAGGTATAATTCACAGATTTTTGTCCATTAAAGAACAAGCAAGCGAAGTTCTCAAAGTAAAACGTTCAGGTAGTGTGATAATAGAGAATCCTTATTCAATTTCATCTGACAAGTCAATTCGCGACGCACTAGATTATGCAGAAGACAAAGAAATCTCTGGTCTTTTGGTAGTTGATTCTAATTCTAAATTGGTTGGAATAATAACTGAGAGAGATTTGCTGTTTGCTGATCCAAATGATCATATTCAGGATGTAATGACCAAAGATGTTGTAACAGCTAAACCTGGAGTTGCGTTAGATGAAGCAAAAGAAATTTTACACAAACATAGAATTGAAAAATTACCAATAGTTGATGATTCGGGAGTTATCAAAGGACTGATTACAAGTAAGGATATCATAAATAATGCAGACTATCCAAATGCATCCAAAGATAAAAAGGGACGACCATTAGTTGGAGCAGCAGTTGGTGTAAAGGGCGACTTTTTAGAAAGAAGTGAATCTCTTTTGGAAGCTGGAGTTGATGTACTTGTTGTTGATATAGCACATGGTCATAGTGAAAATGCACTAAACACAGTTCGTAATATCAAAAAAGCATTTCCAGATTGTGAATTAATTGCAGGTAATATTGCAACTGCTCAAGGTGCTGAAGATTTGATAAAAGCAGGAGTTGATGCAGTAAAAGTTGGTGTAGGATCTGGATCAATTTGCATTACTAGAGTAATTACTGGTTCTGGCGTGCCACAACTAACTGCAGTAATAGATTGTGCAAAAGTTGGTAAAGATCATGGTATTCCAATAATTTCGGATGGTGGTACGAGAACTTCTGGTGATGCAACAAAGGCATTAGCTGCTGGTGCTTCATCTGTAATGATAGGTGGTATGCTTGGAGGTACTGATGAATCCCCTGGTACAGTTTTGACTAAAAATGGAAAACGTTTCAAAGTTTATCGTGGAATGGCATCTCTTGCTGCGTCACTTGGTAGAAAATCAAAGGAAACCGGCTCTTTTTCACTTGATGATGATCTTAATGACTATGTTGCAGAAGGAGTTGAGGCAATGGTTCCATACAAAGGAACTGTAATTGATATTCTAAAACAACTCATAGGTGGTGTACGCTCTGGTTTGAGCTATTGTGGTGCACATACAATTTCTCAAATGCAAGATAATGCCGAGTTTATCAAAATGTCAAGAGCTGGATTTGCAGAAAGTCAGCCTCATGATGTTTCTTTGATGTAGTTTACAATTGTTATTTCCACTGTTAACCTCAATTCATAACCCTTAAGAGGATTACACATTTTGTGATGTATTAGAAGTGTTCTTGATTTTTTGGATTAACCTTTTTTTGAACAAATAATAAAATTTATGCAAAATAACATACAGATGTTAGTTTTCTATTAGATCTAGTTTATTATTGAATTTAGCATATTGTAATTGAAGACTGAGGCATAATATCATATCCACTCGTCATGTATGTGGTAGAAAATCCATTCTGTAAAGTCAACAGTGGTTCAAAAACTCAGTCTTCTATGATTTTACAAGTTTGTTGAGTAATTATTAATGGATAATTTCGTAATCTGTAGTTAGATTACGAAGAAATATTCTCAAGAACCAAATGCTTGCAATGCAAATGAAAGATCAATTCTTATCATGTAAAATTATGATCCGGTTTTTATTGGTAATAGACGTAAATGAATAAACAATGTTTCAATCAGTCAATCTCAAAGAATATCAGTTATACCATCAAAAATGCAATCTACTTTTACAAGAGTCTGAAATTCGTTTTGCCGGATTTTTAGATTCCATGGGAAGCCTCATTGCTGGTGGATTCAAAGATGGCGTTACGCCATTTCATGATGAATCAGAAAGACGCAAACTGCACATTGAGACAGTTCTTGTAATTAAGACAACACAAGAATTTGATTATGATTTGGGTTCAGTTGATTATATTGCAACTAGACGAAAGAAGGTCATAACATTTACCTTTGATCTTGATGATCGAATATTGTTTGTATCAACAGAATCAAATGTTGATATTGAAAAGACTGCCCAAAAAATAATTAGAATCTGTGGAGTTTAATCTATTTCGTAATCTTACTATAGATTATGAAAAATCATCATTAAATACACATTTATGAAAAAGAGAAATTGTAATAATTTATTGCATGATTCACTAATTCAATCCATTCAGACTTTACAAAAAAGTAAATATGGTAAAGGTAATAAAAACAAATTGACATCAATTCAAAGTGCATTAAAGCTAGCAAATCCATTATTTACATCAACAACTAATTCAGACAATACAAAACACAAAGTAATTAATTTCAGAAACATAGAACAGGCAGAACAAATCCCCCTGATTTTAGATGAATTTGCAAATAATTTTGAAAATCAATGTATTGAGAAAAATGGAGTGTCCGCAAAAAACTATTCATTGTTTTCTGTTACTCTTCTTAAAATTATTAAAACTCTAAATGCAGATAAAAAACGTGGTCTGTTATCAGCACATGGCATTAACATACTAAACAATATGTTTGTGAAATATCCTGTAGAATATAAAAAAATAGAAATCAGAGATCCGTTAAGATTTGTATTTGTAATAATAGAACTTGCAATAGATGCAGAACAAAATCTTTCAAAAAATTATGAATTTGACATAATATTGTTGCGTCAGATCGTACCATTAATGCAAAGATATCATATGAAATATGATAATGCACTTTTACAGATAAATGACGAATTTAAAAAAATGTCAAAGTTCAGACTAACTGTATCTATTGGGGAAAGACACAAAGAGATAGTACAGATTTTTTTACAATATGCGATGACTCAACTCCCACTTGAAGACAAGATATCACGAGCAAAAAATATCATAGACAAAATAATTTTTGAGGATAGTGATTCTGTTGTATTAGAATACTATGGTCTGTTGAAACTTTGCTTTAATGATAAGGAGATATGTCCACACTTGGTAAAAATTGTAGAAACAAAGAATCGTACAGGAAGAAGATTTGCAAATACAATATTAGATGAAATCTCAAAACTATAATTTTTCATAATCCTATACAAGACTAAATTCTAATTCGTAATCGTTAGGAGGATTATGCAGATTGTTACTTGATGCTGATTTCTTCTTGAAAAAATTCGAGTCCTGAACTAACATTAATAGTCTTTTTTGTGAACAAAAAACAGTTCAAGATTCTAAGGAATTAAATGCAAATCAATTATTTTTATCTTGTTCTTGAATTGAATATGTTTGATTACAACTACCACAACCATTCTTTCTTGTACCAAACCAAATTAGTGCTGATGGCATAAGAACATAAAGTATCACAGCATTTGGAAATCCTAGTAACGAATCATTCCCAGTAATGTATCCTAATAGTATCACTGCTAACGTACTAAGAGATATGATTCCAGAAATTTTGTTAATTTTATCTTTATTTCCCAATTATTTTTTTATAAATTACAAGTATTTAATGAAATTCCAAAATTAACCTCAATTCACAATCCTATGCCATATTACGAGCGTGTAATTTTTTCCTCAATTTATCTAGATCGCTAGTTTTCTTTGTTACAACTTTTAACGCATTCTCAATTAACTCTGTTGAGGCATTATCATTATTCCTTTAATGTATCTCATTACACTTCCTGTACCTATAATTGGTACAATAATTCCATGATTATTAATTGAATTATCCATATTTAATAAAATCTGTGTAATGTATGGATGTAAAAGCAATTGATCTTATGGTTTGCGTATACTAAATCTGTAAACTATGTATGAAATCTTGACTATAGAAAATAATTAATTAGAAAGATGATCTAGTATCTTTCTAAATTGAATCAATTTTGATTGTAAGTTTGGATGATCTGATTTTATTCCAAGTGCTTGTTGCCAAGCCCCACACCTTGTCTACTGTTAGTGTGACTTCTCTTGATTGTGTTGTTTTTGTTTTCATGCTATGTGTATGTGATTTTTGCTTAAGAGTAATACGTAGAACTGATAAATCATTCATTTAGATCATTTCAAAGCCAAAATTGTTAGTTATCTGATAAAAATTAGATGGTTAAATGTAGTTAATTTTTTAAACAGCAGGTAAAATCACTGAATTATGTTAGCTAAAAGAACTATTATTGGATTAATAATTGGAGTTGCAATTATTTCACTTGGTGGTTATTCTCTCTTTTCAAATATCGGACCTACTGTTGCTGTAACCGAACATTTTGTAATCGAAGCAGGCGAACTAACATTCTTTACAATTCCTGCTCCAATTCACTCACCACAACATATGATAATTACTGGTGACACTTTTGATCTCACACTTGCAAGTCCAGGTGATGGAAGACAGATTCCAAAAACTTCTTACAAAAATGAGTTGACTTTAGATTGGACTCATTTAGAAGATGGCGAAACAAAAATCGAGATTCAAAATACAGGTAATAAAGAATTAGAAATTACAGCAGAAACTAATCAAACTCCCAACCCATTTGGATTAACGTTTGATCTTATGGTGATGATATCTGGTGTAGTGATTATTGGTTTTAGTCTGGGCTTTACCATAAGAAAACCTAAAGGATTTTAGCTTAGTTTTGCAGAAGGATACGAACCTAAAACTTTCATGAAGAGCGTTTCTTGTTTTATTTTATCTAACATTTCTGAAATCTGAAGATTTTTTTCATGTCCCTCAAAATCCACATAGAAATTGTATTCCCACGTATTTGTTTTAGTTGGTCTAGATTCTATCTTTGTAAGATTTACACTATTCTTGTGAAATTTCTCTATAATTCTGTGTAAAGAACCTGGTTCATGCTTGATGGAAAAAATAATTGAAGTTTTATCATTTCCTGTTTCAGGTGAATTTTTTTTCGATAGTATCAGAAATCTTGTATAATTATCTAAATTATTAGCAATATTTTCAGAAATTATTGGCATATTGTATATGACTGATGCTGCTTTGCTAGCTATACACGCACAATTTTTCTTGTTTATTTCTTTGATAATTTTTACACTACCTGCTGTATCATACGAAGGAATTGTTTTCATGCTGTGTTGCTCAAGAAATTTTCTACATTGACCTAATGCTTGTGGATGTGAATAAACAGTATCCACCTCATCCAATTTACCAATTCCAATTAAACAGTGTTCAATTTTATGATAGGTTTCACCTGTCGCATTTAACGATGTTGTGTATAGCAAATCATAACTTTCACCAACACTTCCTTCCAATGAATTCTCTACAGGTAAAATTGCATATTCTGTTTTATCTAGAGATGTATTCTCTAAAACTTCTGCAAACGTTGCAAGAGGGACAGTTTCAATTTCTTCGTTAAAAAATAATCTTGCTGCGTCTTCACTATACGCCCCTCGTTCACCTTGGAACGAAACATTTATCATTTCTTAATCTCTCAATTTGAAGAAATCAATTTTGCCAAAGTTTTTTGAAAGTTTTCTTTCATCAATCCATGAACATTCTGTACATTTTATGGCATCACGCATTGGTATAACTCTACCTCCACATTTTCTACATTTCGTAAATAAAACTCCTAAATCTGGTTCACTAATTGTTGCATGAATTGTACCATTAAGATGGCTAAGAATTTTTAATGTTACTATATCATTGACTAGTGCTATATTTCTAATTCTAATATTTCGTGTTCCACAAATGCATTCCACTTTTGATGTAGTGGGTTTTTCATTAATGAAATCAATTGATACTGCAATCATAGATGCCATAACTGCTGCAACTGTTCCAATAATAATATCTCCATCTTTTGGAATTGATAGAGTTTTTGGATGCTTTATGCTAGCAATTCGTGTTGCCTTGTCAATATCTTTTTCTCCTATAGTTGCTGCTCTAACCATATCTCCATCATCAAAAGTATTGTATCCAGCCTCATATTCTTCAATAGATGCTATTTTATCCCCTGGAAATACTGCATTTTCAGACATGCTGAGATTTTTGTTGTTGCGATTATAATTGTTTGTGGTTCGAAAGATCTTGGTAAATCATATATCTCTAAAAATTTGAAAAAACTCATGAAAGCCTTGGTGTATGATCAATATACTACTGATGA
Source organism: Nitrososphaerota archaeon (assembly GCA_022564385.1). Taxonomy (GTDB): domain Archaea; phylum Thermoproteota; class Nitrososphaeria; order Nitrososphaerales; family Nitrosopumilaceae; genus Nitrosopumilus. The sequence continues at coordinate 35,770 of JADFLN010000001.1, forward strand.
TGATTTTTCTAAAATCTTAAAAATTAAAGATATTCCATCCCCCAAACCAAAATCTAACGAAGTAGTCTTCAAGGTAAAAGTGGCAGCTCTTAACTATGATGATATTTGGGGAATGAGAGGTAAGCCACTGGCAATTCCATTACCACACATTTCTGGAACTGATGCTGCAGGAGAAGTCAGCGCCGTTGGCAGTGATGTAAAAAATATCAAAGTAGGTGACAGAGTAGTTTCTCATGGAAATTTGTCATGCAGAGTTTGCAAAGCATGTACTGATGGACGAGAATATGATTGCAGAGAGCGAACCATCTGGGGTTTTGAAACAGGTCCACTTTGGGGTGGGTATTGTGAAGAAACCCATCTTCCAGAAGTCAATGTAGTAAAGATTCCTGAAAGTGTATCATATGACTATGCAGCAGCTGCATCAATGACATTAGTTACATCATGGCATATGCTTGTTGGAAGAGCAAAAATTCGACCTGGACAACTAGTTTTGATTATGGGTGGTAGTTCTGGTGTTGGAAATTATGGAATTCAAATCGCAAAACTTTTTGGATGTACTGTGATTGCTACTGCCAGTCCTGATAAACTAGATAAATTATTGGAATTGGGAGCTGACTATGCCATAGACCATAGAAAAGAAGATTGGCATAAACAAGTGCGCTCAATTGCAAAAGATATTCCAAAACCTTCTGGAGAAACACCTGGAGTTGATGTAATTTTTGAGCATATTGGAGGTTCTCATTGGAACAAAGAACTGACTTTGCTAAATTATGGTGGAACCATTGTAACCACTGGTGCCACAACAGGCTATGATGCCAAGACTGACCTTCGGCATATCTTCTTCAAGGGAATTAACATTTTAGGCTCAACTCAAGGAACTAGAGCTGAATTAGAACAAGGCCTTTACTGGATGAGTCAAGGTAAAATAAAATCTATAATTGATTCAGTATACCCACTTGAGCAGGCAGCAGAAGCTCACACAAAAATGCTTAAAGGTAAAATTTTTGGAAAGATCTTAATGAAACCATAACTCTGATTAGTGATGACCGATCCCAAAACAAATTCAATTTTAGATGAAGGAAATAGATTATTTCTCAAAGGCAAACTCAAAGAGGCAATTGTATTTTATGAGAAAATTCTTGATGATAAACCAAACCATCTTAGTTCACTTAACAATAAGGGATATGCCCTAAGCAAACTCAAAGATTTTGATAGTGCAATGGAATGCTATGATGCTGCCTTGCAGATATGTACGGATGATCTTTCTGTGTTGGTAAATAAAACCTCCACTCTTCGTAAACAAGGAAATTTTCCTGAAGCATTATTACTTTGTGATAAAATTTTAAAGGATAATCCAAAATACAACATTATCTTATACCATAAAGAACGAATTTTGTTTTCTATGGAAAAATTTGAGGACTCTATCTTATGTTGTGATATTATATTGAAAGATCATCCGGATAATGGCGATGTGCTATTTGATAAATCATGTAATCTTGCAATGCTTTCAAATTTTGATGAGGCACTAAATCTACTTGAACGTATAATTTCTCAAGAAACTCTATACAAAGTTAAAGCAAAAAAATCTAAATCATTTGCAAAATTATTAGATAATTCTAGATTCCAAAAGTTAGTATCATAATTATAACCAATGTGGAATTTCTAAATATTCCTCAATACTCTCTTTTCGTAAAATTTTGAGAAGTGCATTTGCCTGAGGTGTTGATAATACTGGTTTGTCAAACTGATTGTCTAT
>JADFLN010000043.1 GCA_022564385.1 Nitrososphaerota archaeon
AAAGAGAACAAAAAAAAAAACAAGAGCTAAAAAGAGAACAACTAAAAAGACAGTAGCTAAAAAGAGACCAACTAAAAAGAAAGCAGCTAAAAAGAGACCAACTAAAAAGAAATCTAGACGATAATTTTTTTAATAAATTATTTAAATAAATTTTATAAAAATTTAGGAATAATTAAAAAGAATAGAAAAATAAAATTTATTTTGTGAATATTAAGTTTTATTGAGGATTGATTTCCATCTTGCCAAACTTACCTTTTGTTAAGGAAACCTCTCCTTTGAACTCATTGGTATATCCGTTTGTAATGACAACTTTATCTCCAACATTTACTGCTTTGATGTCGTCACCCCATAATGTGAGTTTCATTTGGTCATCTTCAGTATCGCCGTTAGATATTATTGCATCGCAGACATCAATTGTTCCGCCACTTTTGAGATTTACAGTTCTTGAATCTCCTTTGCTTTTAACTTCGGCTTCAATATTGACTCCACTTCGCATTTTTTTTGCTTCTGAAATTGGTATGAATTCTGACATGTATTTTTAAATCAAATTTGCATAATTATAAGCTTTGTTAAAAAATCTACAAAACAATGGATCGTTTTTCTAATTTATCATATTATAGCAATCGAGAAATATTGGTCATTATTCAATCTCATTGCAGAGGTATCGAAGCCAGGTCAACCGAGAGGGACTCAAGATCATCACAATAGGAAATCCCTTCTTTTAGGAGTTCGTGGGTTCGAATCCCACTCTCTGCATTACATTTTAATCAAAACTATAGTTCAGAAAATTTTTAGTAATTAAGCGACTAGTGACTTTACTTTAGTAACAGAATGATTTGAAATTTGTTTATGCATCTCAGCCACATTTTCATCCTTAAATGATAGATTACATCTAAAGCACTTCCAAATTAATTCTGTCATGTATATATATACGCACAAATTCCTTATAAAGATATTGCACAATTGATCCTGTTTGTCACAATACATGATCATTGTTTTGAGAAACATGTAATTTTTTTAATTTTTTCGATCATTATGAATTTTTTTCATGACTATAATTAGATACAAGGATTTAGAAAAGAAAAAGTGCTATAATCTTAGAAAGATGTTAGATATTTTTGAAATTTTTGGAGAATATTCGTATTTTGGAATTTTTCTAGTTCTGATAGGAGTAAATGCTTCACCAATTTTAATGCCGCCTAGCTGGATCATTTTGACATCATTTTATCTCCTTGATCCTGGCTTGAATGTTATCCTTCTTGCCATAGTTGGAGCCACTGGGGCTACTATAGGACGATTTTTTTTAAAAAGGATTAGTGGCTATTTTAGAAAATTTGTTGCGGAAGAACAGAAAGCCAATCTTGACATAATTGGTGATTATCTTAATAAGAAAAAATATGGTTATGTTATTGCCTCTTTTCTGTTTGGTGCCACTCCCCTTCCCAGTAACATGTTGTTTATCACCTACGGTTTAATGCGTGCCAAAAGCACTGGAATCTATATTGGGTTTTGGTTTGGCAGAGTCATTTCTTATATTGTAATGATATATTTTGGAAATGCAGTTTTGAGACCTTTTCTGGAAATCTTCGAAGACCGTCTTACTGGAATTTTATTAATAGATGGTGTTGGAATTGGCCTAATTTTCCTTTTTGCATCAATAAACTGGACGATTTTAATTACTCAGAGAAAAATAAAGTTTGTCAAACCAAAACTGTGGAGATACTAAATGAACGTTCTTGATTCCCTAAAGAATGAAGTAAAAAAAAGAATGGAGAATGATTCTGCACATGACTATGAGCATACTATGAGAGTCTACAAAAATGCACAACAAATATGCAAAAAAGAAAAAGCAAATGAACCACTGGTTCTTTGTGCTGCTTTGTTACATGATCTAGTATCCCATTCAAAATCTGACAAGCACTCAAAACTCTCTTCAATTGAAAGTGCAAAAAAATCAAAAAAGATACTTGAAAAATTTGATTTTTCTAAAAAAGATATTACAATAATCTCAGATGCAATCAGAGATCATAGTTTTTCACAAAGCAAAATTCCTAAAACTCTTGAGGGACAAATACTTCAAGATGCTGATAGACTAGATGCATTAGGGGCAATAGGTATTGCAAGAGTCTTTGCTACTGGTGGTTCACTAAAGCGACCATTCTACAACATTGATGATCCTTTCTGTAAACAAAGAATTCCAGATGATAAAACTTGGACCATTGATCATTTCTATCAAAAACTACTCAAGCTAGAATCATTAATGAACACAAAATCTGGAAAAGCAGAAGCAAAGAGAAGAACTAGAATCCTAAAAGAATTTCTGAATCAACTAAAACAGGAACTTTAGCCATAATCAACATATCTGTCATATCGCTTTTCAACATCTTCATTTTCTCCTGACTCTATCTTTTTGTATACGTCATTTTTTCTCAATTCAATATACTTGCAAATCTCTGCAAATTCTTTGTCTTTTGGATAAGAGTCAAAAACTGGTTCAATCATCTTAAAATATTCTAGAACTTTCTCTCGATATTCTTCTCTTGTAGGTTTTTTGATTCCTTTCATTCTGAACCAAATTACTGCCCAACTTGAGCCTACAACATGTGGCAATTGGTCAAATGCTCTTTGAATCTCATAACGTTCGTCGTTTCTCATGATTCTTGAAGAAACTTTGAAGCTGATTTTGCAAAATATGTTACTATCATGTCAGCTCCTGCTCTTTTAATGGAATACAGAATCTCTTCAGTGATGTCTTTTTCATTTACATAACCTAGTTGTGAAGCAGCTTTTACCAATGCATATTCACCAGAAACACTATATGCTGCAACAGGAATATTGAATCTTCTTCTAGCCTCTGCAATTAAATCCAAGTAAGATAATGCGGGTTTTATCATTACAATGTCTACTCCTTCATTGATGTCTGTCTCAACTTCCAGCATTGCTTCTCTAGCATTTGTGTATGGAACTTGGTATGTCTTTCTGTCACCAAACTTTGGTGCACATTCGGCAGCATCTCTAAATGGTGCATAAAAGTTTGAGCGATGTTTAGCAGAGTGTGACATTATTGAAACATCAGTGAATCCATTATCATCAAGTGCCTTTCTAATTGTAGCAACTTGACCATCCATCATTGCAGATGGTGATACAGTATCGACTCCTGCTTTTGCTTGACTGACAGCAATCTTTGCAAGTGTATCCAAACTAGTATCATTATCAATTTTATCACCTTGAACAATTCCACAATGTCCAGTTGATGTAAACTGACAGAGACAAACATCTGCCATAATTACAATTTTATCTCCAAAATTTTGTCTAATTTGAGAAATTGTCTTTTGAACAATTCCATTATCATTAAATGCAGAAGATCCCACTTCATCTTTTTTAGTTGGAATTCCAAAAAGCATGATTGCGGGAATTCCTAAATCCGTAATGGTTCCCACCTCATCATTAATGTCATCAAGTGGCAGTCTCTCAATTTCTGACATTGATTCTATCTTGACTCTGGTCTTTAGATCCTCTTGAACAAACACTGGACAGATAAAATCTTTTGAGGAAAGCGTAGTTTGTTGAACCAGTTCTCTCATTTTTTCAGATGTTCTCAGTCTGCGAAGACGTCTAGAAGGAAATGACATGATAGAAATTCTCTTTGGGTAAAATATAATCCTAGTCTGCCTGGTTCTGTTTTTTATAGTCAAACAGTTTGCTTGCTATCTCTACTACATCAGGCTTGCCTTGTTCTGATGCTTTTCTGATATTGTTCATTGGAGTTGAAACAATGCTTTCAACAACTGCCTTTGTTAATTCATCAATAATCTTAATCTTTTTCTCATCTTTTTCACCAAGCATTTGAAGTGCTTTTTGCAATTCTTTTTCTCTAAGATATTCTATGTTCTTGAATACTTCTTTCACAAGTGGTTCTGCATCTAGTCTTTTCATTGAGGCTTCTAATACCAATACTTCCTCATTAATTATATTTTCAATGGTTTTTGCCTTGTTTAATCTAGCATTCATATTTTTTTCAATCATCTCTGCAATCTGATCAAGATTCATCAATTTTATACCACCAATAGTTGCAACTTTCTCATCTACAGTTCTTGGATTTGATAAATCCAAAATCATCATTCCTTTCTTCTTGTCTTTCATGGCCTCCATGATTCTTTCATGTGTTACAAGAAAATATGGTGCCGTTGTTGCTACAAACAATACATCATAATTTTCAAATCCGGAGAGAACTTTTTCAAATTTGATTGGTTTTCCTCCCAATGTCTCACAAAATGATCGTGATCTTTCAATAGTTCTACTTGCCACATCAAATGCATATCCCCTTCTTTGTAATGATTTTGCAACTAGGGTTGATACTTCTCCAGTTCCAATTAACAAAATTTTCTTTATCTTTAATTCATCAATGTTTTCTTCAGCAAGCTTTACTGCCATGGAACCAACTGAAATTCCACCGCGACCAATTCCGCTAGAATTTCTAATCCGAGTGCCAATTCTAATCGCCTTATCAAATAGTGTGTTAAGATGTTGGCCTGATGCCTTTATCTTTCTGGCAGAAGTAATGGACTTTTTTATCTGACCTAGAATTTGCTCTTCACCTAATACCATGGAGTCTAATCCTGATGTTAGTTTTAACAGATGATATAATGCCTCTTGATTTTCAACAAACTCCAAGTTTTCATTGAATATCTCTTCATCAAGTCCGGTAAGTGATGCCCATGTTTTCTTGATCTTCTCTAGATCATATGTTTTTGATTTGCCAAACAACTCAACTCTATTACACGTTTGAATAATTACACATTCATCTAGTCCTGAATACTTTTTGAATTGCTCATATGCATTTTCCACATCTTTAATTGTAAACTTTTCAAGAATGTGGATTGGTGAGTTACGAAAAGTTACACGTGCATTGATAATATTTTGATTCATTTCCAATTCCTCAGTATTGTGATGGCCCTCTTTTCTGCTTTTTTTAACTGACCGTCTTTTATTAACTGTTCAATCTCATTATTAGATATAATGCTACGCAAGTATTCACTTCTTTGGGTTTGAGTGGGAATACTTTCTTTTGCAAGTTTTCTTGCGATCATTTGAATCTTGATTTGAGCAATGTCTTGTTTTGTAATGATCTTCTTGAATATTTTCTCTGATTGAATTCTAATCTTCTTTGACATTGCTGGACTACGACCACCTGTGAAAATTGCAATCTGAATTATTTGTTCAAAATCAATTATTGCTGGATTCGAAAAGTCACTGTCTTCAGGATTATCTGAACTATACACAATAATCTTACTTCTTTTTGCACTATTGATAATTTTTTGATTAAGATTTTTGTCATTGGTAGTTGTAATGATAATATTTGGTTTGAGTTTTGAAATAAATTTTGTATCGTGAATTTTTTGTTTGTTAAATTTAATTTTTTTTGTTTTTACTAATTTGTTAATTTGTGAGTTTATAGAATCGCTGATTACTAAAATCTTACAATCTTGATTTATTAAGGAATTAATTCTTTTTTGTGCCTCATTTCCACCACCAATGACGATAACTGTTTTACCATGAAGGTTCAGATCAACTATCATCGATCAAAAGGACTTTGGTTTCTATTTATGTATTAAAAATCAACGCGTAAAATTCCAGCTACATTTTTAATTGAATAGATAAGTTACTGACTTGATGACTTCAATGGACGCATTAGACAAGGAACTTCTTAATGAGATTCAATGGACATTTCCACTTGTAACAAGACCTTTTGATGCTATTGCTAAAAAATTTAACACTACTCCCAAAATTATCAAAGACCATCTAAATAATCTAAAGAAAATTGGTATTCTAAGACAACTAAGTGCAATTTTTGACACCCGAATGCTTGGTTACACAAGTTCTCTAGTTGCAATGGAAATTGAACATGATAAACTTGAATACGTTGCAAGTCAAATTAATCGTCATCCTGGTGTTAGCCATAATTATGAACGTGAACATCAGTTTAATCTTTGGTTTACTTTGGCTGTTCCACCTGGTACAGATTTGAAGACAGAGGTTGACAGGTTCAATGTCTTAAAAGGAATTAAAAAAGTAAGAATGCTTCCCACTCTACAACTATTCAAGATTGGTGTAAAATTAGATATGGTGGATGGAAAGAAACATGAGATTGCTCCTACTGAAAAGAAAAAAGAGATTAAAAATATAAAATTTGAACCTACAGAAGACGACAAAAACTTTATCCGTGAATTACAAAAAGACATGGAAATAATTGATGAACCATTTGTAAATGCTGCAAATAATCTTGGAATTACTGAAAATGAATTATTTGAAAAAATGAAATTTTATGAAGACAATGGGATAATGAGAAGATTTGCAGCAATCCTGAGACACCGACAAGTTGGATTTACTGCAAATGGGATGATAGTTTGGATAGTTCCTGAAGATAGAATATCTGAAGTTGGAGAAAAGCTAGGAGCGTTTCCTCAAGTTAGTCATTGTTATGAGAGACCCACGTATCCTGACTGGCCATACAATGTTTTTTCAATGATTCATTGTAAAACTCAGGATGAGGCACATGATGTGGCAAAAACAATACAAAAACAAATCAACGTTCCTGAATACCAAATTCTCTTTAGTTCTCGTGAATTCAAAAAAATTAGAGTAGAATATTTTGTAGAAAAATCTTTTACTTTCGAAGAAACTATTCCTGCTTCCTAGAATTCATTCTCATCATGTCCAACCACATGAATTGAACAAAAATATAGATCATTCATGTTGCAATAGTATGTGGAATTGTCACCACACATTTTACATGGTGGCTTTTCATCTTCCCTTGATAATTTTGTATGATAAATTTTACTTCTACTAGTGATGGTTGAATCCTTGTAAATTCTTGTCAAATTTGCATAGTATTCAAACTCTCTCGTGGATAATGGCTGTTCATTTTTTATTTTTTTAATAATTACTTTCCATTTTTCATATTTACCAATTTTGGCAAGCTTCATTCTTTCTATAACTTCTAGTGTTTTCTGTGAGTCTATTGGAATTATCATCTAATGATTAATTTGCTTCAGGTGTTGCCTTTAATTCATACGTAGGCCACGTATTGTACAATTCATCAATCTCTTTCATATCTGATGTTGAAATGTATTCTTTTTTTGTCATTTCTGCATAATTGATAATTTCTTCCTCACTTATCATTGTGGGAAATACTGATGCAAATCCTTTCTTTGTCATGATAAACTTCATTGCTAATTCTATAATGCTTAATCCATTTCTTTCTGCAATTGATCTTATCTGTTCAACTTTTTCTAATGATGCTTTGATCCATTCTCCTTTTCTTATTGATCTGTGATCTTTTTCATCCATCTTTGTGTCAGCATTTACTTTTCCTGTAAGTATTCCTGATGCTTCTGGAACTCTAACTAGAATTCCTACATTTTTTTCCTCAGCTTTTTTCAATAATTCATTTCCTGGAGTTTGTTCTAAGATATTGTAAACTGTTTGAACTGCACTAAGATTTGTCCTATCCATTGCTTCTAGACCTTCTTGTGTCCAACCAATTGCAGGGCCTAATGCTACTTGGTATGTTTTTATGGTTTCATCTGCAACTAAACTATCAAGTACATTAAAAATTGAATCATCTCTTATGTGGTTTAGTTTAGGATTATGCAAACCATACATGTCAAGATGATCTGTTTGTAATCTCTCTAAACTATTTTTTAATGCCTTTCTTGTAAAGTCTTCATCAAATTTCTGTGGAAGCTCAGTGTGTCCAATTTGATCTACCCCTTCAAAATCATAACCATATTTTGTGGAGATGACAATCTCATCTCTCATGTCTTTGAAAACTTCACCAATCAATCTCTCACTTTTTCCTTTGCCGTACATGTCTCCTGTTTCAAAGAAATTAATTCCTACATCATATGCTTTTTTTAGCATTCTTTTAGCCTCATCTTCTTCAATCTTTTTACCCCACCAATCAAGAGCAATAGCCCATGCACCAAATCCTAATTCTGATACTTTGATGTCTGTTTTTCCTAGTTTATTGTAATTCAATTTTTTACCTCCTTTTGTTTTGATTTTATTTCAGTATCTCTCAAAACTGTTTTCCCATTTGAAATTTCATCATTTATGTTTATCCCAGATTTGCATTATTGATATTTGGGTTTTATAATGAAATGGTTAAAATTTTGATATGTGTTAGAGTAATTTGTGATAAATTTACCCCATACTTATAATTAGAGGTATAATATCTTTTTTGACACATACAATCATTGGAATGTCATTTTTGACATATGTCGATACTTGGGTCTCTCTCAAATCCATGATAAGATCTTGAAAATCTCTAATATCATCTACTTCAAATGCTAACAGAAAATCTTCATCATGGATTCCAAAAGAGTATGTTGTATTTAGTACAACTTGTGGGTATCTCTTGCTAATCTCAATATGTTCATCCATTATCTCTTGGCGTTTTTCTTTTGGTAACAAATACCACTCTCTTGTCTTTGTAAATGGATAAACAATTACGTGTTTTTTTGGCTCATTTCCTGTAACAAATCCATGAGCTTTTGATTCTTTTGAATAAATTGATGGTCGTGTACATGACAAGTATGTGATAGATGGTATGATGTATTTTCCAAATACTGTTTTGTATAATTTTTCAATAACTACTTGAATTTCTTCAACTGTCTTTGCTGCAAACCAAAACAAAAAATCTGTATCATCCCTTAGTCCTAGATTTGAATAAGATCTAAACATAATTCCTGAATTTTTAATTATAATTTCAACCTCTTTTGCAGATTCTTCTTTTGCCAAGTCTGCCATCCATCTCCATTTAGGATCTACTTTGAAAAATGAGAAATTAAAATAGTATTGTTCATTATCTTCTGACATGTTTTTTCCAATCTTGAAACCCTATTTAAACAAAAATTAGATTCATTGTTGTAGGATTTCTATAATTTTTTGCTTGGATTTGTGACCTGATTTTATCTGTACATATGCAGTTGATACTCCAAAATATTTTGCCAGTTTCTTGACAATCTCTTTATTGGCTTCTCCTTTGTCTGGATTTGATTTAATTCCAATGTTAATTTGATTGTCTTTTATTTCTAGAAATTCTTTAGCAATTTTCACTTGAACTCTGTAAATCAATAGTTTTTTAAAAAAATATTCTGTTTAAATTTGATTAGGCTTCTGTTTTGTAACCCATTCATAACCCTCTTTTTCTAGTTTATCAGCAAGTGTTGCATCGCCAGTTTTCATGATTTTTCCATCTGCAAATACATGTACAAAATCCAGTTTGTCTAAGTATTTCAAAATTCTAGCATAGTGAGTAATAATAATTGTCGTTGCATTTTTACCCGAAACCTGACTAATTGCTTTTGCTACTGATTGAATTGCATCAATATCTAAACCAGAGTCTGGCTCATCTAAAATTGCAATTTTTGGTCGTAGTACTGCCATTTGTAAAACTTCTGCACGTTTCTTCTCTCCTCCAGAGAATCCTTCGTTAAGATATCTTGAAAGAAATTCTTCTTTTAATCCCACTTTAGCTAAATTTTCTTTTAGATATTTTTGAAATTCTCTTACTGTGATGAAGACTTCTCTTTCGTCACCTTCAAGTGCTTTACTTAAAGAGTTGTAAGCTGTTCTAAGAAAGTGAGAAAATCCTACACCTGAAACTTCTGTTGGGTATTGAAATCCTAAGAACAATCCTTTCTTTGCTCTTTCATCCGCCTTTAATCCTAAAATGCTTTCACCGTCAATCAAAATATCTCCTTGTGTAACTTTGTATTTTGGATGTCCAAGTAATGTGTAAGCTAGTGTACTTTTTCCTGAACCATTTGGTCCCATTATGGCATGTATTTCTCCAGGACCTGTCTTTAGATTGACTCCTTTGAGAATTTCTTTACCTTCTCTTGTTACATGAAGATCTTTGATTTCTAATACAGCCATGTTGCGCTGTATTTTGTTTCACTATATAATGCCGACGAAATTTAGCTAATCCTAACGGACATTCTCGATTAAAAAAATAAAAAAAGGTGTGTGTTAATTTTTGGTCAGAGATGGCCTCAAAGTAATTTTGAGTTTGTAACATGTTAGAATCTCTTTACATCTATTTCTGATAGTAACTTCTGTGACTCCTGCAACACTTGAAACGTCTCTTTGAAGTACGTTTTGTCCAAGTAAGACTGATGCAACATATAGATATGCTGCTGCAATTCCATTTGGAGCCTTTCCATCTGAAATGCTATTATCTTTGGTTTTTTCTGCAATTTCCAAGGCTAGTCTTTCAACTCTGACCTCAGTTTGTGTCATATTTGCTATCTTTGAGATGTATTTGTCCATGGTAACAATTGGGACTGTAAATTGTCCCATTTCCATTACCATGGTTCTATAGTATCTTGCTGCAAGTTTTGTTTTTGATTTGACATCTTTTGACGAACATATTCCGCGACAAATTTCTTCTAGTGATCTTATTACTTCACATTGTTTGCATGCCATGTAAATTGTAGCAGCTGTAATACTGACTACTGATTTTCCCTTCACATCAACATGTCCATCCAAGTTTCTGTATATCATAGAAGCAGTTTCCAATACGTTTCTTGAAAGATTAAGACCATCACATGTTTCGCCCATTTTTGCTAAAACATTTGCAAGTCTTCTTTCTCTTGGTGAGGAAACTCGTATTCTTTGTTGCCATTTTCTGAGATTGTGCATCTGATTTGCAACTTCGTGGTTGATTGTTTTTCCACTAAAGTCTTTTGTACCGAGTGAAATCTCAGTTGTTATTCCCAAGTCATGTTGGGAATAAGTTACTTGTCCGGTTGCTCTTGCTAGCTTCATCTTGTCTTCAAGATTCGAACTAATTGTTTCTGGACCAAAATCTGCAATCTGATCAGCGACTACAACGCCACAACCAGAGCAGATTATTTCACCATTCTGCTTGTCATCTACTAATGTAGATTTACATTCAGGACAGCTTTGGGGTTCAAGTATATTCATTTTTTTCTTCTCCTAAATTTTTTTGGTGTGTTAACAGGAGGTTGGTCAACTGCGAAAACATTTTTGCCAATGTATTTTTTGATATTGTTTGTTAATGGAGTTGCTGATGCAAATGGTCTACTTACTGGACCAATCAATTCCATTACTTTTGCAACTCTAGTTCCTTTTTCGTCACAGAGTATTTGTCCTTCAACTAGTTTGTTTGATAGTTGAATGATTACCCTGCCACTACCGGCTAGGTGCATTATTTCTCCTACCT